>JAATFK010000051.1 GCA_015655225.1 Solirubrobacterales bacterium
CCTGATCACGCGCGGCGCGCTGACGACCTGCTCGATCGCCAACGACGTCGCCAAGTACTTCGCGATCCTGCCGGCGATCTTCGCCGCCACGTACGCGACGACGGCGGGCGGGAAGGGCCCGCTGAACAAGCTCAACATCATGGACCTCGGCACGCCGCGCTCGGCGATCATCTCGGCGATCGTCTTCAACGCGATCGTGATCCCGATGCTGATCCCGCTGGCGCTGCGCGGCGTCCGCTACCGACCCGTCGGGGCGAGCGCCCTGCTGCGCCGCAACCTCCTGATCTACGGCCTCGGCGGCCTGATCTCGCCGTTCCTCGGGATCAAGCTGATCGACCTCGTGGTCCACAACCTGCTGGGGGCGTGAGCCGGTGGCCGGCCGCTTCAAGGTCTTCCTCGGGATGGCGGCCGGCGTCGGCAAGACCTACCGCATGCTCCAGGAGGGGCAGGCCGAGGCGGAGGCGGGACGCGACGTCGTGATCGGCTACCTGGAGCCGCACGGCCGCGCCGAGACGACCGCACAGGCGACCGGCCTGGAGGTCGTCCCCCGTCGCCGCGTCACCTACCAGGACGCGGTGCTGGAGGAGATGGACCTGCCGGCGATCCTGGCGCGCGCGCCCGAGCTGTGCCTGATCGACGAGCTGGCCCACACGAACGCTCCCGGCGTCGAGCACGCCAAGCGCCACGAGGACGTGGCGACCGTGCTCGCCGCCGGGATCGACGTGTACTCGACCGTCAACGTCCAGCACCTCGAGTCGCTCAACGACCAGGTCGCGGAGCTGACCGGGACGCGCGTGCGCGAGACGGTCCCCGACGAGGTGCTCGGCGACGCCGACGAGCTGGTCCTGATCGACCTCACGCCGGAGGCGCTCGTCGCGCGTCTGCGGGCAGGAAAGGTCTACCCGAGAGAGCGAGTCGACGGCGCGCTCGCGAACTTCTTCCGGATCGATCGCCTCTCGTCGCTGCGCGAGGTCGCGCTGCGGCAGGTCGCGGAGGAGGTCGAGGCCCGCCGCGTCGTCGGCATAGCGCCCTCGCCGGCGCGCGAGGACCGGATCATGGCGAGCGCCGGCGCGCAGGCGATCGGCGAGCGGCTGATGGCGCTCGTGACCCCCGCGCCCGGCTCCCAGCGGATCGTGCGGCGCGCGTGGCTCTCGGCGCAGAGGCTCGGTGCCGACCTCGACCTGCTGTGGGTTCCGCGCAACCACGACTACGACACGGCCGAGCGCGAGGGCCTCGACGCGCTGCGGCGGCTCGCCGTCGTGCTCGGCGCGCACCTGCTGATCGTGCCCGGGGAGGATCTCGTCGCGACCGTCTGCCGGGTCGCCCGCGAGCGCAGCCCGACCTACCTGCTGATGGGACCGCCGGCGCGGCGCAGCGCGCTGCGGCGGGCGCTGCGGCCGTCGCTCCCGAGCCGGCTGCTCGACGTGCTGCCGGGCGTGGACGTGCGGATCGTCGCTGACCGCACGCTGCGCGAGGAACGGCCGAGCGAGGGGGCGGAACGATGATCGGGCTGCTGCTGGTGGTCGTCGCGCTCGTGCTGGTGGCGGTCGCCGCCTGGGTCGCGCGCGGGCACCGCGCCCGCCGCGCGGCGCCGGCGCGCGGGCCGCACCGCGTGGCGTTCCCGTTCCTCGGCCAGGCGCTCTCGCGCCCGGCGCTCGACGCCGCGCTGCGGCTCGCCCGTGCCGACGGCGCGACGCTCGTCCCCGTCTACCTCGCGCAGGTCCCGCTCCACCTCCCGCTCGACGTCGCGCTGCCGCGCCAGAGCGCGCTCGCGCTCGCGCTGCTGGAGGCGGTCGAGCAGCGCGCGCGGCACTACGGCGTGCCGGTCGACGCGCGGATCGAGCGCGGCCGCACGCCGCGCCACGCGCTGCGCGAGCTGGTCGCCCACGAGCGCTACGACCGGCTCGTGCTGGCGGCCGCGACCGACAACAGCGGCGACGGCTTCCACAGCGAGGAGACGAGCTGGGTGCTGGCCCACGCGCCGGGCGAGATCGTCGTGCTGCGGCCCGATGCTCCCGCGCGGCCGATCCTGCCCCCGCCGGTGCTGAACGGGGCGTCGCGCTCAGACGGTGGTCTGGAGGAGCTCTGAGAGCTGCGCGGCCCGCTCGGGGTCGCGGCGGTAGTAGGTCCACTGGCCGATGCGCCGGCTGGTGACGAGGCCGGCGCGCTGGAGCGTCGCCATGAACTGCGAGGCGGTCGACTGCGAGATGCCGGCCTTCTCCTGGATCTGTCTGACGCAGACCCCGACCTCGGCCATCGGCTCGTCCTGCGGCGGGAAGTGACGCTCGGGCTCGCGCAGCCAGCCGAGGATGCGCAGGCGCGTCGGGTTCGAGAGCGCCTTGAACAGCTCGATCGCCTCGGCCTGACGGGCGGCATCGTCGTGCGTCGTCGTCATCGGGACCGATGATATCCCTTCATCGCGATTCCTCGATGCGGATGGTACGGTGGGCTGAATCGGTAAATCGCGATGGAACGATCGGAGTCTCGCCATGGGTGTCAGTCAGGTCGCGCTCGTCGTCGGCGCACAGGGCGTCATCGGCCGCAGTCTCGTGAGCGAGCTGCAGGCGCGCGGCGACTGGGAGGTGATCGGCGTCTCCCGCCGCGGCGGGGAGCCGGGCGAGCGCGTCCGGCACGTCGCCGTCGACCTGCTCGACCGCGACGACGCGCGGGCAAAGCTCGGCGCTCTCGACGGCGTCACCCACGTCTTCTACGCCGCGTATCAGGACCGCCCGACCTGGGCCGAGCTGGTCGCGCCCAACGTCGCCATGCTCCGCAACGTGATCGACGCGGTCGAGCCCGCGGCCGCGCTGCGCCACGTCAGCCTGATGCAGGGCTACAAGGTCTACGGGGCCCACCTCGGACCGTTCAAGACGCCGGCCCGCGAGAGCGACCCGCCGCACATGGGAGCCGAGTTCAACGTCGACCAGCAGGACCTGCTCGAGGCGCGGTCGGGGCCGGGCGGCTGGACGTGGTCGGCGCTGCGGCCCTCGGTCGTCGCCGGGTTCGCGACCGGCACCCCGATGAACCTGGCGATGGTGCTCGCCGTCTACGCCACGATCGCCAGGGAGCTGCGCGTGCCGCTGCGCTACCCCGGCGCCCCGGGCGCCTACGGCACGCTGCTGGAGCTGACCGACGCCGGCCTGCTGGCCCGCGCCGCGCTGTGGGCCGCGACCGACCCGCGCGCGGCCAACCAGGCCTTCAACGTCAACAACGGCGACCTCTTCCGCTGGCAGGAGCTGTGGCCCAGGGTCGCCGCCTACTTCGAGCTCGAGGTCGCGCCGCCGCTGCCGATGTCGCTGGCCGTCGTGATGGCCGACAAGGAACCGGTCTGGGATCGGATCGTCCGCCGCCACGACCTCGCCCCGAACCGCTACCGCGACGTCTCCTCCTGGGCCTTCGGCGACGCCGTCTTCGGCTGGGACTACGACCTGATCGCCGACGGCTCGAAGCTGCGGCGCTTCGGCTTCCACGAGTTCGTCGAGACCGAGGCGATGCTCACCGGGCTGTTCGACGACTACCGCCGCCGGCGCGTCATCCCGGCCGGCTAGGCGGTCCACGCCGCAACCCCCGTCGAGGTGCCGTGTTGATGTCCTGCAACGGCGCGCCCAGGTTTCGGGCAGCGCGGGGCCTAAGGTGTCTCGCGGCCTTCGACGCCGTTTCGTCGCATGACCGTCGCCGTCCGACATCGACCCGCTCGTCTCGTGCTCCTGCTGGGTGGGCTGGCCGCCTTCGCGCTTGCGCTCGCGGCCCTCGCCGCGCTTCCCGCCGCGCGCGCTGACGCGAAGGCGAAGGCGGTCGCGAAGCCGAAGCTCGTCTTCGTCCGCTGCTCGTCGACCCCGTTCGCCTGCACCCCCTCGCGCTCGACCGTCTACCGCACCGGCCGCCTGCTCGTCGGCGCGAGCGGGATGGGCTCCGGCGCGAGAGTCGTCTTCCCGGTGCGGCCGGCCGGGCGCAAGGCCGGCACGCGCGCGATTCCCGGCACGCTGAGAACGAAGACGCGGATCCTCGTGCGCGTGCCCGGCGACGCGGTCAGCGGCACGATCCGCGTCTCGATGCCGCACGGGAAGCTCTCGAACGGGACGAAGATCACGGTCCTGAAGGCGCCGCTCCCGAAGACGAAGGAGAAGCCCGCCGCGGTTCCGGTGACGCGGCCCGGCTCGACCGCGTTCGACGCCAACGGCATGTGGATCTGGTACGTCAGCAAGTCGAGCGGCGGGACCGTCGCCGGGATCGCCGCGCAGGCGAAGGCGCACGGCGTCTCGACCGTCTACGTGAAGAGCGCCGACGGCCTCGACGCGTGGTCGCAGTTCACCCCCGCGCTCGTGACCGCGCTGCACGCGCAGGGGCTGAAGGTCTGCGCCTGGCAGTTCGTCTACGGCAGCAACCCGGCCGGCGAGGCGGCCGCCGCCGCGGTCGCGCAGACCGACGGCGCCGACTGCATCGTGATCGACGCCGAGGGCGCCTACGAGGGCAAGTACGCGCAGGCGCAGACCTACATCCAGGCGCTGCGCACGGCGGTCGGCGCGAGCTTCCCGATCGGGCTCACGAGCTTCCCCTACGTCGACTACCACCCGAGCGAGCCCTACTCCGTCTTCATGGAGCCGGGCGGCGCGACGTTCAACCTCCCGCAGGTCTACTGGAAGACGATCGGCGACTCGGTCGACACGAGCCTCGCCCACACCTACGAGTACAACGCGGTCTACCAGACGCCGATCTACCCGCTCGGGCAGACCTACGACGGCGCCTCGGCCGCCGACGTGGCGCGCTTCCGGGTGCTCGCGAAGGACTACGGCGCGCGTGGCGTCTCCTGGTGGGACTGGCAGGAGGCGACCGCCGCCGAGTGGGACGCGGTCGGCGGCCCGCTGCCGGTCGTCGCCGCGCCGCCGGCGCCCGCCTACCCGACGCTGAAGGCGAACGGCAGCAAGACCGGCAGCAGGGGGGACCTCGTCGTCTGGGCGCAGGAGCACCTCCTCGGCGCCGGCCTCTCGCTCACGATCGACGGCGACTACGGCCCCGGCACGGCGAGCGCCGTGAAGGCGTTCCAGCAGGCGAACGGGCTGACGCAGACCGGCGTGCTCGACACGTCGACCTGGCCGACGCTGCTGAAGGAGACGCCCGTCACGCCGACCTGGACCTCGAAGGGCGCGACGGTCACGCCGACGACCACCGGCGCCGCCGCCTCCGCCCACGTCGCCCGCGCGCCCGCCGCCTCGGGCGCGACCGGCCCGCGGTCGGCGACGCTGCCGGCGAAGCGCAACGAGATCCCGCCGGGTCCGCTGACGCCGCCGCGCGACTGAACTGACGTCCAGAGCGGGGCTTTTCCCGCCCCGGGCCGTTACGGTGGCTTGCATGGACTGGCCAGGGACGGCCTCATCGCGGTTCGCCGCGTTGCTCGCGCTCGCGTCGCTCGTCTGCGTGACGCTCGCGGCTGGGCCGGCGCCCGCGCGCGCTGCCGCGCCGCTCTCGATCGCGGTGGACGGCAACCACTTCGTGGACGGCGACGGGGCGACCGTCCGCCTGCTCGGGGTCAACCGGCCGAGCATGGAGTACGCCTGCATCCAGGGGTGGGGCTACGCCTCCGGCGACCCCGCCACCTCGGGACCTGACGGCCAGCTCGGCGACGCCGACGCGGCCGCGATCGCCGCCTGGCACCCGACCGCCGTGCGGCTCCCGCTGAACGAGGACTGCTGGCTCGGCGACGGCGGCTACCCGGGAAGCGGCACCGGCCTGACGGTCCAGGGCTACCGCGACGCGGTCACGAGCTACGTCGCGGCGCTGCACCGTCAGGGGCTCTACGTGATCCTCGACCTCCACTGGACGGCGCCGGCGGGCGTCGCGGGCGACGGCCAGCGGGAGCTGCCCGACGCGCAGGCGACCGCCTTCTGGACCTCGGTCGCGAGCACCTTCCGCGACGACCCGGCGGTCGTCTTCGACGCCTTCAACGAGCCCTACTCTCGGGCCCCGTACCCGGTCGGCTGGGCGTGCTGGCGCGACGGCGGCTGTCCCGTGACGGACGCTCCCGACACTGACCCGACGTCGAGCGCGACCTACACGGCGGTCGGGATGCAGGCGCTCGTGACCGCGATCCGCGACGCCGGCGCGGCCCAGCCGATCCTGCTCGGCGGCCTCGACTACGCCAACGACCTGAGCGGCTGGCTCACGCACGAGCCGGTCGACCCGGCCGGCCAGCTGGCCGCCTCCTACCACGCCTACGAGGGCAAGGACTGCGCCTCCGCGAGCTGCTGGAGCACGACGATCGCCTCCGTCGCCGCGCACGTGCCGGTCGTGACCGGGGAGTTCGACCAGGACGGCTGCCCGGGGTCGACCTCCGACGGCTTCGACGACCGGCTGATGGACTGGGCCGACGGCGCCGGCGTCAGCTACCTCGCCTGGGGCTGGGTCCAGCCCGATCCGGGCACGGAGTGCGACCTGCACCTCGTGAGCGACTGGGGCGGGACGCCGGACGATCCGAACGGGACCGCCGTGCACGGGCGGCTGTTGGCGTTGTGGACTGCCGCGCAGGGGGCGCCGCCGCCGCCGGGTGATCCTCCGGGCGACACGACGACCGATCCGGCGCCGCCGGCGACCGACCCGGCGCCGGTGGCGACCAGTCCCGGTGCCGCGATCCCCTCCGCCGCGCCCGTGGCCACGAAGGGGGCGTCATCGGCGCCGCCCGACGAGCCGGGGCGTCCCGTTCCCGTTACCGCCGCCCGTCGCTCCGTCCGGCTGCACCTCGCGAGCGTGCACGTGCGCGGCCGGCGGCTGACGCTCGCCGGCAGCGTCGACGCGGCCTTCCATGGCCGCGTCGCGCTCCTGCTCGCCCTGCGCGGCGGCCACGCCGGCCGCGCGCGCCGGACGCTGCGCCATGCGCTCGCGGCCGGCGCCAACGGCCGCCTGCGGCTCACGCTGACGCTGCCGCGCGGCTGGCGACTCGTCCGCGTGACCGCGACCGCCGGGGGCGACGCGCGCTGGGTCAAGGCGCGCGTCGCCGCGACGCCGACGCCGGTGCGCTGACCGGCGCCGGCGTCGCGGCGGCCACCCCGGGGCTACTTCGTCGTCGTCGCGTCCTTCAGCTGCTGCTGGGCGGCGTCGAGCTGCTTCTTGACGCTGTCCGGGACGTTCCCGTTCTTCTTGACCGCGTCGAGCGCCGTGCCGGCCGCCTTCGTGGCGTTGGTCTCGATCTTGTCGGCGCCGGCTCTCAGCTCCTTGTCGGCCTGCGCGGCGGTGATCTTGCCGTCTCTCAGCTCCTGCTGGATCTTGGCGGCCTTGGCCTGCAGGGCCGCGCCCTGCTGCTGCAGCTGCGTGCCGGTCTGCTGCTTGGCGACCTTGCTGTCGCCGCTGCTCCCACAGCCGGTCAGCGCTCCGAGGGCCGCGACGGCCGCGCGAGTCTCGTCTCAGTCTCAGTGCAGGCGCGAGCGCACGCGTCGCGGTCCGCCGGCTAGCCTTCCCCGATGCTCGTGCGCGACGCCGGCGACGCCTGGCAGCTCGTCCTGCAGCCGCACCACGCGGACCTCTGCGGGCAGTTCGCGCGGGCGTGGGGCGGCCCCGGCTTCGCGCCGCCCCAGCCGCTGGACGCGGTCGCGCTCGCGGCGACCCGCCACGACGACGGCTGGGCGACCTGGGAGCGCCAGCCACGGCTCGACCCCGCTCACGGCCGGCCGCAGAGCTTCTTCGAGGTGCCGGTCCCCGTCCACCTCGCCTTCTACCGGGCCGGCGTCGAGGTCGTCCGCGACGAGGATCCCTACGCGGGGCTGCTCGTCTCGATGCATCTGAGCGGGCTCTACCGCGGCCGCTACGGCGTCACCTCGACGCCGCCGCGACAGCTGAGCGACGAGCTGCGCGGCCAGGTCGACGCGTTCGTGGCCGAGGAGGAGGCGCGCCAGGCGACGCTCGCGCGGCGGCTCGGCGTCGCGGAGCGGGAGCGCTGGACCAACTATGCGCTGCTGCAGGCCTTCGACGTCCTCTCGCTCCACTGCGGGCTCGCCGACCTCGAAGGCGGCACCGCCTCCGCCACGATCGAGGGCGTGCCGACCGCCGACGGCACGCCGGCGCAGCTTGCGCTCGACGCGCTCGGGCCGTGGCGCGCGCGGCTCGCGCCCTACCCGTTCCTCGCCAGCCCGGCGCGCTTCACGCTGGTCCGCCGCCTCCTCCCCAAGCGGGAGTGGAGCGGCGACGCCGACTTCCGGGAGGACCTGCACGCCGTCCCCTTCGAGACCGTCGAGCTGGCCTTCGAGCGCTAGCCTCCGGAGCGCATGGCGACCCACCACCTCGACGACCGCGCGCCGCACGCGTTCTGGGACCGCGACCTGCCGCCGCGCGTGACGATCGCCCCCGGCGACGTCGTCGTCTTCGAGACGCTGGAGGGGACCGGCCAGGTCACCCGCGACAGCACCAGCGAGCAGCTCGGGGCGCTGCGCCAGGAGCTGATCCACGCGCTCACCGGCCCGGTCGCGATCGACGGTGCGCAGCCGGGGGACACGCTTGTCGTCGACGTGCTGTCGCTGGAGCACCACGGCTGGGGCTGGAACGGGATCTCGCCCAACTTCGGCCTGCTCGCCGAGGACTTCGAGCGCCCCTACCTGCACCACTACGTCCTCGACGGCGACGTCTGCGTCTTCAACGACCGGATCAGCATCCCCTACGAGCCGTTCTGCGGCACGATGGGCGTCGCGCTCGCCGAGCCGGGTCGCTTCCTGACCGCGCCGCCGCGTCGCAACGGCGGCAACGTCGACATCCGCCACCTGACGCCGGGCGCGCGGCTGCGCCTGCCGGTGCTCGTCCCGGGCGGGCTCTTCTCCTGCGGCGACTGCCACGCGGCGCAGGGCGACGGGGAGGTCAACGGCAGCGGGATCGAGACCCCGATGACCGTGACGCTGCGCTTCGACCTGGAGCGCACCGAGACCCGCGAGCTGACCTTCACGACGCCCGCCGGCCAGCCGCTCACGCGCGCCGGCTACGGCGGCTACTTCGTCACGACCGCCCACGGCCCCGACCTGTTCGCGAACGCGCAGAACGCCACTCGCTCCATGATCGATCACCTCGTCGCCGAGCACGGCCTCACGCGCGAGGAGGCCTACTGCCTCTGCGGCGCCGCCGTCGACCTCAAGATCAGCGAGATCGTCGACGCGCCCAACTGGATCGTGTCGGCCTATCTCCCGCTGTCCATCTTCGGGTGAGCGCCGCTCAGCGGATCCCGAGGATCACGTCGATCTCGATCGCGACCGGGATCGCCGAGTGGACCGTCGTGCGGGCCGGGCGCGGCTCCGGGAACGCGGCGCGGAACGCCGCGTCGGCCTCGGGGGCGTCGCCCAGATCGCGCAGGTAGACGGTGACGCGCAGCGCGTCCGCGAGCGTCGCGCCGCCGGCCTGCGCCAGCGCGCTCAGGTTCGCGTAGACCTGCGCCGCCTGCTCCGCGAAGGGGCCGTCCACGAGCTGGCCGTCGAGCCGGCGCGGGGTCAGGCCGGAGGTCAGCAGCAGGTCGCCCCAGCGGATCGCCTGCGAGTAGCCGCCGGCGGGGGCGGGGGACTGGTCGGTCGTGATCGCGGATCGCATCGGGTCAGCTCCTGTCGGCGGCGGTGGCGCCCGGGGTCAGGTCGCCCCAGGCGGTGAAGAGCTCGCGCGCGGCGGCGACCCCGAGGTCGAGGTGGGCGACCCGCAGCCGCTCGCCGGGCGCGTGCACGTTGCCGTCGGGCAGGTCGATCCCGCTCAGCAGCGTCGGGATCCCGCGCGCGCCGAGCGCCGCGAGGATCGGCAGCGAGCCGCCGGTTCGCACGAGCGCCGGGCGCGCGCCGAACCCGCGCGCGAGCGCGTCGAGCCCGCTGCGCAGCGCCGGCGCGTCGGGGTCGAAGGGACCGGCCGGCGGCGTGCGGGAGCCCCACGCGAGCGTCACCTCGGCGCCCGCCGGCGCCGCCTCGCGCAGCAGCGTGGCGAAGGCGTCGCCGATCGCCTCGACGTCCTGCCCGGGGGCGACGCGGACCGACAGCACGGCCTCGGCGACGGCCGGCACGACGTTCAGCTCGGCGTCGGTCACGCCGACCGTGATGCCGTGCACGTCGACCGCCGGCTCGGCCCACAGCCGCCGCCGGGTCGCCGCCCGCTCGCCCCAGCTCGCCAGCTCCGCCGCCGGGGGCACCGGGACGCCGGCGCGCAGCGCGGCCGGCAACGCGCCGCCGCCGGCGTCGGGCAGCACTGCGTCGAGCATCCGCACGAGCGCGTGCGCGGCGTTCGGCGCGACGCCGCCGTGCACGCCGCTGTGGAGGTCGGCCGGGGCGGTCCGCACGCGCACGTGCAGCGACGCGATCCCGCGCGTCGCGACGACGACCGCCGGCTCGCCCGGCCCGAGCATCGCGATGTCGAAGATCACGCACGCGTCGGCCGGCCCGCGGTCCGCGCGCAGCCAGTCGACCGCGGTGCGCCCGCCCGTCTCCTCCTCGGTGTCGCAGAGGATCCGCACGTTCACCGGCAGCCGGCCTGCATCGGCCAGCTCGAACGC
>JAATFK010000325.1 GCA_015655225.1 Solirubrobacterales bacterium
CAGGTGAGACTGCACGAGGGCGACACGGTCGTCTTCTCGGCGACGCCGATCCCGGGCAACGAGCGCGCGGTCAACGAGACGATCGACCGGCTCTACCACATCGGCTGCGACGTGATCACGACCGCCGACGCGACGATCCACGCGTCCGGTCACGGCTATCAGGAGGAGCTGAAGCTGATGCTCAACCTGACGAAGCCGAGATACGTGCTGCCGATGCACGGCGACTTCAAGCGGATCCACCTCCACGCCCAGCTGGCCGAGTCGGTCGGGATCCCCGCCGACTCGATCTTCCAGGGCGAGAACGGCCTGCCGCTGGAGATGGACGAGAGAGGCGCCCGCTTCGGCGAGCCGGTCCAGTCGGGAATGATGTTCGTCGACGGCGTCGACGTCGGCGACCCCGCCGACGTGGCGCTGCGCGACCGCCGGATGCTCTCGGCCGACGGCATCTTCATCGTCGTCGCGACGATCTCCGAGCAGGACGGCCACTCGGTCGTCGCGCCCGAGGTGATCTTCCGCGGCGTGCCGTTCGTCGATCAGGCCGACAGACTGTCCGACCAGCTGCGCGGCGCCGTCGAGCGCTCGCTCGCGAGAGCCGCGAGAGACGGCATCCGCGAGGTCGACCTGCTGCAGGAGCTGCTGCACGACGACCTGCAGGCGTTCGTCTACGACCGCCTGAAGCGCCGGCCGATGGTCCTGCCGGTGGTCGTCGAGGTCTGAACGACCCGCCCGCCCGGGGCCGCTTCAGGCCCCGGCGGTCGGCGCGGGTGCGGGCGGCGGCGCGTCCGTCTCCGTCGTCGCCTCGCCCGACGGGGGCGCGACCGCGTCGGCGCTCGGCAGCCGCACGGTGAAGCGTGCGCCCCCGTGCGGCGCGTCGTCCACGACGACGGTGCCGCCGTGCGAGCTGACGACCGCCCGCACGATCGCGAGCCCGAGGCCCGAGCCGCCGCCGCTGTCGCCCTGCCCGCGCACGAAGCGGTCGAACAGCCGCTCGCGGATCGCGGCCGGGATCCCGGGCCCGTCGTCCTCGACCGTCAGCACGACCTCGTCGCCGTCGCGCCCGAGGGCGGCGTGCACGTGCGTGCCCGGCGGCGTGTGCCGCAGCGCGTTCTCCATCAGGTTGAGCGCGAGCCGGTGCAGCTCGTCCTGCGCCCCCAGCACGACCGCCGGCCCGTGCGTCGAGACCGACAGCTCGTGGTCGCCGGTGACCGGCTCCAGCTCGGCGGCGACCTCGACCAGCACCTCGGCGAGGTCGGTCGGCCGGTGCGGCGCCGCGCGGTTGGCGTCGGCGCGCGCCAGCAGCAGCAGGTTCGCGACCAGTCTGCGCATGCGGTTGGAGGAGCGCAGCGCCGAGCGGGCCGCGTCGCCGGCGTCGCCGTCGAGGTGGTCGGCGAGCAGCTCGAGGTTCGCGAGGACGCTCGTCAGCGGCGTGCGCAGCTCGTGCGAGGCGTCGGCGACGAACTCGCGCTGGCGCTGGAGCGACGCCTCGGTCTCGGTGCGGGCGGTGTCGAGCGCCTCGAGCATCCCCTCCAGCGTTCGCGCCAGCTCGCGCACCTCGTCGTCGGCCTCCGGCTGGGGCATCCGCATGCTGGGATCGCGCGTGCGCTCGATCTCGCGCGCGGCGGCCGTCAGCTCGGCGATCGGCGCCATCGCGCGGCGTGCCAGCGCGAGCCCCGCGAGCAGCGCGAGCACGCTGCCGCCGATCACGCCGAAGAAGAGGAAGAAGCGCACCTTGGCGGCGGTCGCATCGGTCGCGGAGACGGGGCGGGCGTACACGAGGACCCCGGCGCCCGTCGGACTGATCTGGACCGGGCGGGCCTCGACGCGGTACCCGTGCTGCTCGGTCGCGCTGCTGGAGATCGCGAAGTTCGGGACGAGCCCGTACATGCCACCGAACGCGCACTTGAGGCCACTCGAGTCGTAGAGGCGAACCTTGGCGTTGTCGGCGCTCGCGAGGTCGCGGAGGCGATCGCAGTTGACGGTCTGCGAGTCGAGCTCGTAGCTGAGGTCGGCGTGGCTCTCCAGGTAGTCGGCCGTCTGCCGCACCTGGTCGTTGAACTGGATCCTGATCTGCCGCGTCGTCAGCACGCCGACGATCAGCGCGAACCCGCAGAGGATCACGAACGTCAGCGCCGCCGAGCCGCCCGCCAGCCGCCAGCGGGTCGGGATCCGCCTATACGCGGAGGACGTAGCCCGCGCCGCGGATCGTATGGAGGAGCCGGGGCTCGCCATCCGCTTCAAGCTTCCGTCGCAGGTTGGAGACGAACACCTCGATCGTGTTCGTCGTCGAGAACGGGTCGTAGCCCCACACCTCGTCGAGCAGCCGCTGGCGGGAGATCACGATCCGCTCGTTGCGCATCAGGTACTCGAGCAGCTCGAACTCGCGCTGCGTCAGCTCGATCGTGCGGCCCTCGCGCTCGACCTCGTGCGTGTCGGGGTTGAGCCGCAGGTCGCCGACGACGAGCGGGGCGGAGCCGCGC
>JAATFK010000264.1 GCA_015655225.1 Solirubrobacterales bacterium
GCGTCCCCTGGTGGTAGACGCCCTGCGGCCGCGCGAGCGCCGCGTGCACGCCGTGGCCCAGCTCGTGGGCGAGCGTCAGCACGTCGCGGCGGCGGGCGGTGTAGTTCAGCATCACGTACGGGTGCTGCGAGGGGACCGTGTAGGAGCAGAAGGCGCCGCCGCGCTTGCCCGGCCGCACCGGCGCGTCGATCCAGCGGTCGTCGAAGAACTGTCTCGTGAGCGCGCCCAGCTCCGGCGAGAAGTTGTCGTACGCGTCGAGCACCAGCTCGCGGGCGTCGGCCCAGGCGAAGCGCTCGTCGGTGTCGGCGACGGTCGCGGCGCGGTCGTAGTCGGCCAGTCTGTCGACGCCGAGCAGCCGCGCCTTCAGCTTGTACCAGCGCTGCGGCACGTCGTAGCGGGCGCGCACGGCGCTGACGAGCGCCTGCACCGACTCGTCGCTCGCCTCGTTCGAGAGGTTGCGCGAGGTGACCCAGCTGGGGTAGCCGCGCAGGCGGTCGTCGACCGCCTTGTCGTGGATCAGCGTGTTGAAGATGTAGGCGCGCGTGCGCAGGCCGGGCGCGAGCGTCGCCGTGACCGCCTCGGCGATCGCGCGGCGCGACTCGCGGTCGGGGCCGGCGAGGCCCGCGAGCGCCTGCTCCAGCGAGACCGGCTCGGTGTTGTCCGGCAGCTCGACGCGCAGCGAGGAGGCCAGCTCGGCGAACAGCCGCGACCAGGCGCTGCGGCCGGAGACGCCCTTCTCGTTGAGGATCCGCTCCTCCGGCTCGCTCAGCAGGAAGGGGCGGTAGCGGCGCTCGCTGCGCAGGTAGTGGGCGAACGACGCGGTGCCCGGGGCGGCCAGCAGCGCGGCGGCGCGGTCGTCATCGAGCGCGGCCCATTCGAGGTCGAAGAAGAGCAGCAGCGTGCTGATCGCGGTCGAGCGCTCCTGCACCAGCTGGAGCAGCGCGCCGCGCGACTCGTCGGCGGTGTCGGTCGCGAACCGCAGCGACGCGTAGGAGCCGGCGCGGCCGACCAGCTCGTGGATCGCGGCCAGCTCCTCCATCGCGGCGATCAGGCCGCCGTCGTCGAGCTCGGCGACCTTGCCGGCGTGGTCGGCGGCGAACGCCTCGGCGCGCTCGACCGCCTCGGCCAGCTGCTCTCTGACGCCGTCGGCTCCGCGTCCGTAGACGAGCGGCTCGAGGTCCCAGGCGACCTGCTCGACCTCGTCGTCGCGCGGTTCCTGGGTGCTGGCGGGTGCGCTGGCCATCACCCTGGAGCTTACGCGTCGGACCGCTTCGAGCACAGCCCGGCCGCCGTCCTGCCGGACGATCTGATTTCCTTCCCGGCACAGACAGACGCATCAATGCCGAGTCTCCGTCGCCCAGTGCGGTGGAGAGCGGGGGACCCAACCGGGCCGTGAAGCAGCGGCCCACGGGGCGAATCGCCACCAGCCACTCCGCCATCGGAGGGCCTCTGGAGGCGTAGCGCACTTTCAGCGCGAGCCCGTCAGCTCACCTCGTAGGCACCGAAAGAGCCCAACGGAGGTCCCATGCCCGCTGCCTGTCCCGACCTTGCCCGGTCCGAACCCTGGCGCCGCTCGCTCGAGCGGTCGCTGAGCCGTCGCGCGAAGGCCCTGCGTCGTCGTCGCCGCCGTCGCGGCGGGCGCAGCGTCGCCGCCGTGCTGGCGCTCACGCTGACGCTCGGCGCTGGCGGCGCGCTCGCGGCGTCGAGCACCGACGGGGGTTCCAGCTCGCTCCAGCTCGGCAGCAGCGGCCCCGCGGTCGTGCTCGTGCAGAAGAAGCTCCACCTCGCCGCCGACGGCTCGTTCGGTCCCCTCACCGAGCATGCGGTCAAGCGCTACCAGCGCGGCCACGGGCTGACCGCCGACGGCGTCGTCGGCCCCCGGACGGCTTCCGCGCTCGGCGTCAGCCTCGCGGTCGGCGACTCGGCCTCGTCGTCGCCGAGCGCGTCGAGCACCGTCGCGGTCCCCGCGGTCCTGCAGAAGATCGCGCGGTGCGAGTCGGGCGACGACCCGACCGCGGTCGACCCGAGCGGCACCTACCGCGGCAGATACCAGTTCGACCGCGGCACGTGGGCGGCGGTCGGCGGCAGCGGCGACCCCGCGAAGGCCTCCGAGGCCGAGCAGGACCGCCGCGCGCTGAAGCTCTACCGCGAGCGCGGCACGTCGCCGTGGCCCGTCTGCGGGAGCTGAGAGAGCGGCCTAGCCCGCGGCCCGCAGACCGTCTTCGGCCGGCGGGTCGCCGTGCAGGATCCAGGCGCCGTCCTCGCGACGCTCGACCACGCCCCGGCGGCCGAGGTCCGACAGCGCGGTCGTGACCGACGGGCGCTGGGCGCCGATCAGCCGTCCCAGCACCTGGTGGGTCAGCGGCAGGTCGAGCACGACCCCGTCGGGGCCGACCCTGCCCCAGCGGTCCGCGAGCGACCAGAAGAGCAGCTCGAGGCGGGCGTCGACGCGCGTGAGGTGGCTCGTCGCCTGGTTGACGGCCAGCTCGAAGGAGCGGCGCACGGCACGTCCGGCGACCGCCGAGACCAGCTCCGGCCAGCGGCCGATGATCGCCGTCACGCGCCGGTCGAGCACCGCGACGCGCACCGGCTGGAGCGCCGTCCAGGTCACCTGCGGGCGGACGGTCATCACCTCACCGTCGACGTCCCACGGCCGCAGCAGGTCGCCGCGGCCGATGATCTCGGTGCAGGTGCCGCGCGCGACGGTCACGTCGCGCATCAGGACGCCCTCCAGCACGAGCAGGCCGAGATGCCCGCTGCCGCCGTCCGCCGGCGCCTTCGGCTCCCAGATCCCGGGAGCGATCGACTCGACCGCGGCGATCGCGTGACGGCTCGCCAGCTGGAGGCTGGTGGCGTCGAGACTGGTGGCGAGCTCGGGGTCTTCTTCGAGCACTCGCACGAAGGCACTTGCTGACGACATCATGGACAGCGTAGTCAGGACGCGAACCCAGCGGGAAGAAAGACGCCGATCCGGTGTGGCTCGCGGCGCGTCGCGCTGACCTGAGACGGGTGCGCGGACGCGGCTGAGCGGCTCAGCCGACGCGCTCGCCGAGCCGCGCGCGCAGCAGCTCGCTGCCGCCGCCGTCACTGTCGTCGTCGCCGAGCGGCTCGACGCTCAGCTCGTCGGACAGCCGCTCCAGCAGCCGGCCGAG
Organism: Solirubrobacterales bacterium; assembly: GCA_015655225.1. Classification (GTDB taxonomy): domain Bacteria; phylum Actinomycetota; class Thermoleophilia; order Solirubrobacterales; family Solirubrobacteraceae; genus Conexibacter. The sequence continues at coordinate 3,153 of JAATFK010000264.1, forward strand.
GCCCGGCAGCTCGGTGTCGCGGATCAGGCTCTCGCCGCCACCGCGCACGAGCGGGCCGATCAGCAGCTCGAAGCCGCCCTCGCGCTCCTCGATCCCGACGCGCAGGTAGCCGTCGGGCGTGTGGTTCGCGGCCGAGCCGGCGATCGCGTCGCTGACGATCTGCGCGTCCGAGAGGCGGTCGATCGAGAAGTCGGCGCGCGCCGCGACGAGCGAGACGACGCGCCCGAGGACGGAGGCGGCCTGGTCACCGGGCGTCAGCGCCAGCACGACCTCGTCGGCCGCCGGCGCCTCGCCGGGCGTCAGCTGGACGATCAGCGGCGGCGACTCCTCGGCGCCGTCGAGCGAGAAGGCGAGCCGCACCTCGGTCCCGTGATGGCCGCCGGCGATCCCGAACTCGTCCGACAGCGAGGCGATCAGCGCGAGGCCGAAGCCGAGCGGCGGCCCCTCGCTCTCCGAGGGCAGCGGCCGCAGCCCGTGGCCGCGGTCGCGGACGCTCAGGATCAGACGGCCGTGGTCGACCGACATCGTCACCTCGAGCGGGCCGTCACCGTCACCGTACGCATGGACGACCGCGTTCGTGCACGCCTCCGTGAGCGCGATCTTCATGTCGGCCGCGCGCGCCGGGTCGACCCCCAGCTCGTCGGCGAAGCCGGCCAGCGCCTGCCGCACGAGCGCGACGTTGGCGGGGATCGCGGGAAGCGTGAAGCGGACGTTGGGCACGTCGAGCAGCGACCGCTCGGGAGCGGGCTCCCGCCCTCCGTCGGGCGGTGTCGAGGTGCTGGTTCCGTCGTTCACGTCATCTCCCATATGAGCACTGACGCGCATCGCCAAACCTGCGATCGCGCGCCGCATGGAATCCGCCGTCCGGAAGCGCGCCTCCGCGTGCCGGCGCCGGCGGCGGAGTCTAGTCACCTGACCACCGGCGTCGCGGCGCCAGCCACTCGCCTCCGACGGTCGCGGTAGCATCGCGCGCCGTGGAGCTGATCGGCCCGACGCTGTCCCTGCGCTACGCGACGGCCGCTGACGCGCCGGCGCTGTTCACGCTCGGCAGCGACGCCGAGGTGACGCGCTCCTTCTCCTGGGGTCCGTACACGCGGCCCGAGCAGCCGCTCGCGTACGTCAAGACGCTCGCCCCCCAGCGCGAGCGCGGCGAGCAGCTCGACTTCCTGATCGTCCACCACGACGACGGCCCGATCGGCGTTACCGGCCTCGCCGAGGTCAGCCGCCGCGACCGGCGCGCGGTCGTCGGCACGTGGCTCGGCCGTCGCTGGTGGGGCACCGGCGCGAACGACGAGTGCAAGGCGCTCCTCCTGCGGCTCGCCTTCGAGTGGCTGGGACTGGAGCGGGTCGGGGCGTACGCCGACGTCGTCAACGGCCGCTCGCAGGCGGCGCTCGCGAAGGTCGGCTTCACGCGCGAGGGCGAGCTGCGCCGCTGGCACCGCCACGGCGAGACGGTCCACGACGTCGTCCTCTTCAGCCTCCTGCGCGACGAGTTCGAGCGCTCGTCGCTGGCGGCGATCCCGGCCGAGCTTCGCGGAGAGCCGCCGGCCGCGTTCGTCGTCGCCGAGCCGCGTCAGCCGGCGCGCGGCGGCTGATACGTGACGGCCGGCGCGTCCGTCGCCGGCGGCGGGGCGCCGTCCTCGACCGACAGCGGCGGGTAGGTCTCGGTCACGAGCGAGTAGTAGGCGGTCGCGCGCGCCTGGTAGGCGAGCACCACCTTCAGCACGTCGTGGAGCCCGAGGGGCTGGCGGCCGAGCACGACGATCGTGATCCACGAGAGCAGCGAGATCGCGTACATCAACAGGCCCATCAGGTAGAGCACGATCACCACCGGGATCAGCAGGAAGACGCGCAGGAGCGTTCTCCAGCGCGAGTAGCGCGGGAGCGGCGGCAGGATGATCAGCCGCACCGGGTAGTCGGGGTGCTCGCCGCCGTCGAAGGGCGGGAAGAGGTCCGTCATCAGGTAGGCGAAGCCCTGCACGCGCGCGGTGAAGCGCAGCGCTCTCGCGACGAACGCGTAGAGCCCGGCCGGGTAGCGGCCGGTCACGACGATCGCGAACCAGGCGAGGACCACGCAGACGTACAGGCCGATCCCCCAGAAAATCGCGACGAACCACCACGGGATCGTCAGCAGGAGGCGGAAGAACGTCGACAGCCGGCTGCGCTTCGCGACGAAGTCGGCCTCGTAGGCGACGGGGTACATGCGGGGGATCGAATCACGACCGGCGGACGGCCGGCACGTGGCAACCGCGACTAGGAGCGGCGCTGATCCCAGCTGAAGCCGCGCACGGCGAGCCAGACGCCGAGCAGCGCCCAGGCGACGAGCACGCCGAGGCCCGAGAGGTGGTCGCCGATCCCGGTCCCCTTCACCATCGCGCCCGAGAGCCCGTCGATCAGGTGCACGAGGGGCAGCGCCTCCGCGATCCCGTTGATGAACTTCGGCACGCGGTCGGCGTCGTAGAAGACGCCGGAGATGATGATCGTCGGCAGGAAGATCGCATTGACGTAGGCGGACGCCGACTCGTAGTTCGGGATCACGTGCGAGAGCGCGACGCCGAGCGACGCGAAGCAGATCACCCCGAGCACGACGAAGAGGATCAGCTCGCCGACGTCCTTCGGCCAGTCGACGCCGAAGAAGACCTTCCCCGCGCACGTGATCAGGACGATCTGCAGAGCGGTGTTCGTGATCGCGTTGCCGGCGATCGCGAGCAGGTAGGCGACGCTCGGCATCGGCGTCCCGCGCATGCGCTTGAGGATCCCCTGCTCGCGCATGAAGGTCATGTTGTAGGCGAGCGCGCTGAACGTCGTCGAGAGGACGCTCATGCCGGCGATCCCCGGCACGATCACGTTCAGGTTCTTCTGGTTCGAGCTGAAGACCGCGCCGAACAGCGCGAGGAACAGCAGCGGCAGCGCGAAGTTGAAGAAGGCCGAGCTGGGGTTGCGCCAGAACATCTTGCGCTCCAGCCGGTACTGGCGCCAGGAGAGCGCGGCGAAGCTGGGGGAGACGGCGGAGGCGGCGGACTCAGACATCGGCGGTCAGCTGGAGGTAGACGTCTTCGAGCGTCGGGCGCGTGACGCTGAGGCTCTCGAGCTTCTCGCCGCGCTCCAGCGCGGCGGTCGTCAGCTCGGCCAGCAGCGTCGTCGGGTCGTCGGTCTCCTGCTGCTTCAGGAGCCCGTCGCCGTTGCGCCAGGCGACGCGGTAGTAGGAGGCGCCGGTGCCGGCGCCCAGCTCGGTCGGCGCGCCCTCGACGAGGATGCGGCCGTCCTTGATGATCGCGACGCGGTCGGCGAGCGCCTGCGCCTCGTCGAGGTAGTGGGTCGTCAGCACCACCGTCTTGCCGAGCGCCTTGAGTGACCGGATCGTCTCCCAGGCGCCGCGGCGGGCGGCCGGGTCGAAGCCGGTCGTCGGCTCGTCGAGGAAGATCAGCTCGGGATCGCCGACGAGCGCGAGCGCGAAGTCGAGCCGGCGCAGCTGGCCGCCGGAGAGCGTCCGCGTGCGCGCGTCCTCTCTGCCGGAGAGGCCGGTCAGCTCGATCACCTCGTCCACGTCGCGCGGGTGCGGGTACATGCCGGCGAAGTGGGTGACGACCTCTCTCACCGTCACATGGCGATAGATTCCGGTGCTCTGGAGAACGATCCCGACGCGCTCGCGCAGGTCGCGCGCGCGTCTTTGAGGATCGTGGCCGAGGACGCTGACGTCGCCCTCGCTGCGGTCGCGGTAGCCCTCGAGGATCTCGACGGTCGTCGTCTTGCCGGCACCGTTCGGCCCGAGCAGCCCGAAGACCTCGCCGACGCGGACGGAGAAGTCGATCCCGCGGACCGCCTCCTGCTCGCCGTAGCTCTTGCGGAGTCCCCGGACTTCGATCGCCTGCACGTCGTTCACGAGCGGTCATGATGCCTCAAACCGCCCTGCATGCAGTTTGCGAGCGGATTTGCCCACCGAGGCGACACCGCACGCTAGCCTCCGCGGCACGTGCGCTGCGGTTGCATCTACATCGGCTCGAACACGACGCGGCTGCTCGTCGTCGACCACACGCCCGGGCTCCTCACGACGGTCCTGCAGGTGCGCGCCTTCACGCAGCTCGGGCGAGCCTGCGCGGCCGGCGAGACGATCCCCGACGAGACGCTGGAAGCGCTCGCGGAGGTGGTTGCGTCCCAGGTCGCGGCCGCGCGTGCGCACGGGGTCGAGCCGGGCGCGCTGCGCGTCGTCGCGACCGCCGCGGTGCGGCGCGCGAAGAACTCCACCGAGGCGTGCCGCGCGCTGCGCGAGGCGGCCGGCGTCGAGGTCGAGGTGCTCGACGCCGCGACCGAGGCGCGCCTCGCCTTCGCCGGCGCGACCGGCACGCTCGCGAAGGAGGCGATCGACCCGGCGGCGCCGCTCGGCGTCGTCGACGTCGGCGGAGGCTCCTGCGAGCTGGTCGTTGGCACGCGTGCGGACGGGGTCGCCTGGTCGACGTCCATGCCGTTCGGGTCGAGCGACCTGTCCGCCGCGCACCTGCGCTCCGACCCGCCGACGGCGGAGGAGCTGGCGACGCTCCGAGCGCAGGTCGCGGCCGCGTTCGCCGGCCTCGCCGGGACCGTCTCCGCGGTGCTGGAGCGCCCGCCGCTGCGGGTGCTCGCGGTCGGCGGCGGGGCGACCTCGATCTGCCGTCTCGTCGGGCGCCGGCTCGACCTCGCGAGCCTGGGGCGCGCGGTGACGCTGCTGGCCTCGGCGCCGGCCGAGACGATCGCGGCCGAGCACGACCTCGACCCGGTGCGCGTGCGGCTGATGCCCGCCGCGATCATCGTGCTGGAGGCGGCCGCCGGGCTGCTCGGCCCGATCGAGGTCGCCGACGGCGGATTGCGCGAGGGCGTCGTGATGGAGCTGGCGGGGGCGTAGGTCGCCGCGCCACGCGCGCGGCTTCGTTCCAATTCTGTGCGGTTCGGCGGTGCGCGCCGCTCGGCGGGCGATCCTGCCCCGATGCGACGGTGGCGACGGACGTGGAGTGGCTTGCTGGGGACTCGGGGCCAGGCCTCGGGGGAGTACGTCGCGCTGCTGGCGGTCGTCGCGGTGATGGTGGTCGCGGCGGTCGCGCTCAGCTCCGGCGGCGTCGGCGGGCGCGTGCTCGCGGGGATGCGGCGCGGCCTCTGCACGCTCGCGCCGGTGGGGTGTCCGGCGGGTTCGAGCGCGGTCGCCGACGCGGACACGCTCGCGCCCTGCGATCTGGAGCGCGACGCGCACGAGGAGGAGCTGAGCGAGACGATCGCCTCGCTGCGGCTCGGCGCGAGCGGGCGGCTGACCGCCGTGCGCGCCTCCGACGGCCGTGTGACGGTGACGCTGACCGACGGCAGCAGCGTCGGCGGCGAGGTGGGCGCGGGCGCGTCGGTCGGGGTCGGGAGCGGGCAGGTGGGCGGCGGCCTGAAGGCGGATCTCGGCGTGAGCTGGTCCTCCGGTCGCTCCTGGACCTTCCCGGACGCGGCCGCCGCGCAGCGGTTCGTCGCCCGCTACGGCGACAAGGCGACGATCGGCGGCAAGCTCGTCGACGAGGTGCGCTCGGCCTGCTCGCTGCTCTGCGACGCGCTCGGCTGGCGGCCGCACGCCGAGCTGCCGCCGCCCGACGTCGAGCACGTCGAGGGCGGCGCGCTGGCGACGCTCGGCGGCGCGTTCGGGCTCGGCGGGCAGCCGGTGACGGTGAAGGCGAGCGCCAGCGCGGTGCTCGGCCGCGACCGTGCCCGCGACGGCGCGACGACCTGGTTCCTGCGGCTCGGCTCGACGTTGACGGCGCAGCTCGACTTGCCGGTCGCCGAGCTGCACGGCGGCGTCGAGGGCGACGGGGTGCTCGCGGTCGCGCTCGACGCGGACGGTGAGCCGAGCCGCCTGACGGTCACGCTCGCGGGAGAGGCGTCCGGCGGCGTGACCGGGAGAGCCGAGAAGGAGGCCGAGGCCGGGCATCGTGGCACCGGGTCGGCGCACGAGAGCCGCGGCGAGGTCGTGGAGGTCGACGCGACGCTCGACCTCCACGATGCCGCGAACCGCGCGGTCGCGACGGCGGTGATCGACGGCCTGCGCGAGGACCCGCTCTCGTCCGCGCTGCTGTCCCGGACGGGGGCGCTGGGCGCGCGGCTCGTCACGGCCGGCCAGCTCGACGTGCGCCGCTACGCGCTCGACGGCTCGGCCAGCGAGCTGTCCGGGAAGCTGGCGGCGGGCATCACGGTCGGCGGGGGGTTCGCGCGCACGAGCCGCGGCCTGCGGCTGCTCGACGCGACCACGCGGCTCCCCGGCCTGCCGTTCCTGCCCCGCGACGACTGCCGCGCGACGTGAGCTGTTCACATGCACGACGGGCCGCTCGACTAGCCTGGACGCATGAGCTCGGAGGAAGAGGAGTTCGCGGCGGAGTTGGGCGCGGCCCGGATCGACCCGTCCGACCGCCCGCCGCGAGAGGCGATCGCGGACGTGCGCATCCGCGTGCCGTCACGCGGCAACCGCAAGCTCGAGCAGCTGATCACGGCGGTCAACGCCGACGACCAGCTGAAGGCGTGGTGGCACGTGCAGGCGGTCAACGCGACGCGCCGGCTCGGCATGTCGGACCACTCGTGGGTCCACATCCAGATCGTGCTGAACATCGCGCTGCGACTCGCGCGGCTGCTGTTCCGCCGCGGGGTCGTGCCGAGCGTCGTCGCCGACTACGCGATGAGCGAGCGCGACGCCGAGGTCGTGATTGCCAGCGGCGCGCTGTTCCACGACAGCGGCATGATCGTGCACCGCGCCGACCACGAGGAGTACAGCCTCTTCCTCACCGCGCAGAAGCTGCCGCAGTTGCTAGACCGCATCTACGAGGAGCCGGAGCGGTCGATCATCGTCGCCGAGACGCTGCACGCGATCATCGGCCACCGCCGCCGCGGCGCGCCGTTCACGATCGAGGCGGGGATCGTCCGCGTCGCCGACGCGCTCGACATGGCCGCCGGCCGCTCGCGCGTCCCGTTCGAGGCCGGCCACCAGAACATCCACTCGCTCTCGGCCTACGCGATCGAGCACGTCAGAATCGTCCCCGGCAGCGACCGCGCCGTGCGCGTCGAGATCGCGATGTCGAACAGCGCCGGGATCTTCCAGGTCGACGAGCTGCTCGCCACGAAGCTGAGAGGCTCGGGCCTGGAGGAGCACATCGAGGTGATCGCCCGGATCGACGCCGAGCACGAGAGACGGCTGCTGCCGGTCTTCCGCATCTAGCCGTCCGGCGCCACCGGCGCGCCCCGGCAGCGACGGCTACCAGTGCACCCCGCGCATCAGGTGGGCGAGGGCGACCTGCTCGGTCGAGGCGTGCTCGGTCGGGTCGCTCTCGCCCTTCGAGGCGGCGGAGTCGGGGAAGACTCTGTAGGCCATGTGCAGTATCTGGTCGACCGCTCTCGGCATCAGCGCGTAGGCGACCTCGCCGAACGTCCCGAGGCGCGTGTTGATCTGCTTCGGTCTCGCCCGGATCGCCTCGCAGACGAGGTCGGCCGCCTCGTCGGGCGAGATCGTCGGGAACGAGTCGTAGATTCTCGTCGGCGCGATCATCGCGGTCCGCACGAGCGGCATGTGGATCGTCGTGAAGGTGACGCCGTCCCCGATCGTCTCCGACGCGACCACGCGCGTGAACGCGTCGAGCGCGGCCTTCGACGCGACGTAGGCGGAGAAGCGCGGCGGGCTCGTCTGCACCCCGATCGAGGAGACGTTGACGACGTGGCCGGTGCGCCGCTCGCGCATGTGCGGCAACAGCTGGATGATCAGCTTGATCGTGCCGAGGTAGTTGAGCTGGATCGTCCGCTCGAAGTCGTGGAAGCGGTCGTAGGAGAGCGCGATCGAGCGCCGGATCGAGCGGCCCGCGTTGTTGACGAGCACGTCGACGGCGGGGTGGTCGGCGAAGATCCGCTCCGTCAGCCCCTCGATCGAGGCGGTGTCGGCGAGGTCGGCGGTGTAGACGTACGCCGTCCCGCCGAGCGCCTCGATCTCGCGTCTCGTGTCCTCCAGCTTGTCGACGCTGCGCGCCACCAGCAGCGGGATCCCGCCGGCGCGCGCGATCTTCAGCGCGGCGGCGCGGCCGATCCCGCTCGACGCGCCGGTGATCAGCACCGTCTTGCCGTTCACGGCGCCCTCGAACGAGCGGTCTCTGAACAGGTCGGGGTCGAGGTTGCGCTCCCAGTAGTCCCACAGCTTGGTCGCGTAGGTCGACAGCTCCGGCACCGCGATCCCGGTGCCCTCCAGCGCACGCTCGGTGTCGCGCGTGTCGAACTGCGCCGTCAGCGCGATGTGGTCGACGATCTCGTCCGGGATCCCGATGTCGGACAGCAGGCTCCGGCGGACGCCCTGCGCGGCCGGCAGCTTCATCAGCATCGAGATCGTGCCCTTCGGCAGCGCCTGCGTCAGCCGCCGGTCGATCCGCATCGCCAGCTGCGGCGCGTGCGCCGCCTCGGCGAACGCGTTGATGACGTCGCCGGAGCGCTGCGAGCGGGGGCTGGCGAGGTGGAACGCCTGGCCGTCGTGGCCCTCGGCGTGCGCGATGTGGTCGATCGCGGCGGCGACGTAGTCGACCGGCACGATGTTCGTGTAGCCCAGCTCGGGGCCGACGAGCGGGAACCACTCGGGCAGCCAGCCGCGCAGTCTCTGGATCAGCTTGAAGAAGTAGTAGGGACCGTCGATCTTGTCCATCTCGCCGGTGCGCGAGTCGCCCACGACGACGGCGGGGCGGTAGACGCGCCACGGCATCCGCGTCTGTCTGCGCGCGATCCGCTCGGACTCGAACTTCGAGCGGTAGTAGGGGTGGTCGAGCTTCTGGCCCTCGTCGAACATGTCCTCGCGGAAGAGGCCCTTGTGGCGCCCGGCGACCGCGATCGAGGAGATGTGGTGGAAGCGACCGGCGTCGATCGCGTTCGCGAGCGCGACGACGTGCGCGGTCCCCTCGACGTTCGCGATCCGGTTGCGCTCCTCGTCGGCCGTCATGTCGTAGACGGCGGCGAGGTGGAAGACGTGGTCGACCTGCCCGCGCAGCGCCTCGACGGCCGAGGGGTCGAGCCCGAGCAGCGGCGCGCCGAGGTCGCCGACGACGGGGTGGACGCGGCCGTTCGCGCCCCACCGTTCGATCATCGCCTCGAGCCGGTCGAGCGATCCCGGGCGCACGAGCGCGAAGACGTCGCCGTCCCGTTCGAGCAGACGCTCGACGAGATGCCGTCCGATGAACCCGGTCGCGCCGGTCACGAAATAGGTCATTGCACTCCTCCCAGGGTTCGGGCAACCCTATACCGCGATCGGGTCGCGCGAGAAGGAACGGCAGGAAGAGCGGGAGCGGAGGCGGGAGGCGGCGCCGGGCGCTACCAGCCGCCCTGCCAGTCGCTGCTGGATCTGCGGTGCTTGGCGGCGGCCTTGCGCGCGTCTCTGCGCTTGTCGAGGCGCCACTGGATGATGCTGACCACGAGGATCAGGAGCGGAAAGAACGCGATCACCATGAAGGCGGCGTTCGTGACGATTCTGTCGTTCGTCTCGCCGTAGGTGCCCTCGCCGTCGGTCAGCGCCGCGAACGCCGAGGGCGCCGCGACCAGCAACACGAGGCTGGTCGTGACGAGCAGGAGCACGAGGCGGCTGGAGGTCAAGCGGCGCACGAGGTGGCGAACGATACCGAAGCCTCCGACGGATGTGCTCAGTCGCCCTCGGCCGCCTACCATGAAGGCATGGCTGTCGTCATCGCATCCGACCTGGGCAAGGACGTCGCGGGCAATCCGCTGATGCGCGGCGTGTCGTTCAAGCTCGAGCGCCGCGACCGCATGACCCTCTCCGGCCGCAACGGCGCCGGCA
>JAATFK010000079.1 GCA_015655225.1 Solirubrobacterales bacterium
GATCGCGGCCGCCGCCGCCGACGCCGCGCCCGGCCGCCCGGTCGCCTGGCTGCCCGGCTTCGACGAGGCCGAGCGCTTCCTCGCCGGCGAGCTGCGCCCCGGCGACCTCGTCCTCGCGATGGGCGCGGGGGACGTCGACGCGCTCGGGCGCCGGTTGGTCCAGACGTGAGCCCGAAGCTGCCGGCCGGCGTCCAGCCGGACTATCCGCTCGCGCGGCTGACGACCGTCCGGACGGGGGGGACGGGGGAGTTCTTCGCGCGCGTCGGGAGCGCCGAGCAGCTCGTCGCGTTGATCGCCTGGGCGACGGATGCGGGACTCGAGGTAGGGGTCGTGGGCTCGGGGTCGAACCTCCTGGTAGCGGACGACGGCGTCCGCGGACTCGTGATGAAGCTCGACAGAGACCTCGCCCAGATCGAACGTGACGGCACCCGCCTGCTCTGCGGCGGCGGCGCGCGGCTCCCTGCCGTCTCCGCCCGTGCCGCGAACGCCGGCCTCAGCGGGATCGAGTTCGGCGTCAACATCCCCGGGACCGTCGGCGGCGCCGTGCGGATGAACGCGAACGCCTACGGCGGTGAGCTGGCCCGCGCGCTCGACTGGGTCGACGTCGCGACCGCCGCCGGGATCGAGCGCCGCGCGCCCGACCAGCTCGGCTTCGCCTACCGCCGCTCCAACATCGCGCCCGGCGAGGTCGTCGCCGGCGCCGCGTTCGCGCTCGCGCCGGCACCGGCCGATGCGGTCAAGGCGACGCTCGCGGAGATGCGCGAGAAGCGCAAGGCGGCCCAGCCGTCCGGCATCAAGACCTTCGGCTCGACCTTCAAGAACCCCGACGACCCGCGCGCCGAGGGCCATAGCGCCGGCCAGCTGCTCGACGCCGCCGGCTGCCGCGGCCTGCGCGTCGGCGGCGCCGGCTTCTCCGAGAAGCACGCGAACTTCGTCGAGAACCACGGCACCGCCACGACCGCCGACGTGGTCGCGCTGATGGCCGAGGGGCGCCGGCGCGTCCACGAGCGGTTCGGCGTCGTGCTGGAGCCCGAGGTGCAGACGCTCGGCGAGGTCGCCTGGCCCGGGTGGGAGCTGTGATCGGCGGCGCGCGCGCGAGCCTCGGGCTCTCCCGCGGCGGCCGCTCGCTCACCCGCTCCCGCCCCCGGCTGCGTCGCCCCCGCCTGCGCACCGTCGTGCTGCTGGTGCTCGCCGTCGTCGTGCTCGTCGCCGGCTGGTTCTGGCTGCGCGACTCGTCGCTCGTCGCCGTCCGCCAGGTCGAGGTGACCGGCGTCGACGGCTCGGAGGCGACCGGCGTGCGCGAGGCGCTCGACGAGGCGGGCCGCAGCATGACGACGCTCCACGTCCGCCGCTCGGCGCTCGAGACCGCGGTCGCGCCCTACTCGGTCGTGAAGGACATTGACGTCTCGACCGGCTTCCCGCACACGTTGAAGATCCACGTCGTCACGAACGTCGCCGTCGCCGCGATCTCGCTCGCCGGCCACCGCATCCCGGTGACCTCCGACGGAACCCTGCTGCGCGACCTGCCGGCCGCGAGCACCCTCGCGACGGTGCCGCTCAGCACGCCCCCCGCCGGGCAGCGGCTGACGGAGCCCGACGCGCTCGCCGCGGTCGCCGCGCTGGCCGCCGCGCCCGCCTCGCTGCGCTCCCACATCTCGACCGTCCAGACGACCAAGACCGAGGGCCTGACGGTGCAGATCGCCAACGGCCCGGCGATCTGGCTCGGCACACGCGAGCGTCTGCGCGCCAAGTGGGCGGCCGCCGCGGCCGTCCTCGCGGACCCCGGATCGGCCGGCGCGACCTATGTCGACGTCACCGCACCCGAGCAGCCGGCCGTCGGCGGGCTCCCGGGAGGGGCTCCCGCGACCAGCGCCTCCGATCTCCCGACCAGCCCCGACGGCACCGCGTCGAGCGACCCGTCCGCCACCGCCACCGACCCGGGAACGGCCGCCGCGACGGGGGACAGCAGCTCGACCGACCCCTCCAGCGGCGACGAAGCCGGCGGATAACACTAACCCTCGACCTGAGATCGAGCCTGATGGCTTTCCGGCCAAAACGCTCCATCCGTGCTAGAGAGTTCCCCATTCTGCAACACGGCTTGCGGGATGATTGTCGCGTTGACTTCCCGCCGAATATGCCCGTAACGTGCGAAACTCCGTGCTCTGGCGTACGGGGCGCAAACACTCGACGCTAACTCAAGGCTCGGACGGTAACCCTCATGGAAAGCGGCAGCTATCTCGCAGTCATCAAGGTCGTCGGCGTTGGCGGCGGCGGCACGAACGCGGTCAACCGCATGGTCGACGCCGGCCTGCGCGGGGTCGAGTTCATCGCGGCCAACACCGACGCACAGGCGCTGCAGATGTGCGAGGCCGACATCAAGCTCAACATCGGCCACGAGCTGACGAAGGGCCTCGGCGCCGGCGCCAACCCGGAGACCGGGCACGGAGCGGCGGCCGAGTCGCGCGACGACATCAAGGAGGCGCTGAA
>JAATFK010000114.1 GCA_015655225.1 Solirubrobacterales bacterium
GCCGGTGATCGTGCCGCCGGTGCCGACGCCGGCGACGAAGACGTCGACGCGGTGGTCCATCGCCTCCCAGATCTCGGGGCCGGTCGTGAGCCGGTGGATCGCGGGGTTGGCGGGGTTCGAGAACTGGTCCGGGAGGAAAGCGTCGCCGCTGCTGGCGAGCGCGCGAGCGGCGTCGACCGCCTCGTTCATGCCGCCGAGCGACTCGGTGATCTCGAAGCGCGCGCCGTAGAGGCGCAGCAGCCCCTCGCGCTCGCGGCTCATGCCCTGCGGGAGCGTCAGGACCAGCTCGTAGCCCTTCGCGGCGCAGACGAACGCGAGGGCGATCCCGGTGTTGCCGCTGGTCGCCTCGACGATCGTCGTTCTGCCCGGCTCGATCCGGCCCTCCAGCTCGGCCGCCTCGATCATCGCGACGCCGATGCGGTCCTTCACGCTGCCGCCGGGGTTGAAGGCCTCGAGCTTTCCGAACAGCTCGACGTCGGGGTGCTCGGGAAGCAGCCGGGTCAGTTGGACCATCGGCGTGCGGCCGACATGCTCGGCAATGTTGACCGGAATTCGCGACATTGCGACGTGTACCATAGTGATCGCGGCCGACTGCATGCTCGCCGGTCCCGCGCGCCCGCTTGGCAGCCGGTCGCGGCTGCGTTAGCCTGAGGTGGATGGTCCGACTCCCCCACACCGCCGTCGCCGGGGCGCCGTCTTCCTGACGCCACCACGGGCCGCGCGCCCTTGCCGGGGACGGATCACATGAGCGGTCTCGGACGCCGGGTGGGACTCGACGAGGAACTGCGGGCGCTTGGCGACCCGGAGCTGACGCCCGCGCGCGTGCTCGCCCAGCACCGCGGCTACTGGCTCGTCGCGCGGCCCGACGACCGGCTCGACGACGACAGCACGCAGGAGCTGGTGCAGGCGCGCCGGCGGGTGCACGAGGCCAGCGGCAGCGGCAGCGGCGCGGGCCTCGGTGGCCCGGTGACGGGCGACTGGGTCGCGCTCGACGGCGGCGGCGCGATCGCGGCGGTGCTGGAGCGGCGCGGGGCGGTCGTGCGACAGGCGGCCGGGAAGGCGAGCGGCGGGCAGGTGCTGGCGGCGAACGTCGACCTCGCGCTCGTCGTCGAGCCGCTGCCGGAGCCGAACGAGCGACGGGTCGAGCGGATGGTGGCGCTCGCCGGCGGCGGCGGCGTGCCGGCGGCGATCGTCCTGAGCAAGGCCGACCTCGACCTCGGCGCCGACCACCGGGCGCTCGAGCTGGCGCGACGGGTCGGCGTGCTTGACGGCGTCGCGCTGAGCGTGCGCGACGGTGCCGGCGTGGCGATCCTGCGGGGGCTGCTGGAGCGCGACGCGACGGCGGTGCTGCTGGGCCCGTCGGGCGCCGGCAAGTCGACGCTCGTGAACACGCTGCTGGGCGAGGACCGTCAGGCGACCGCGGCGGTGCGATCCGACGGCCGCGGCCGCCACACGACCGTCACGCGAGAGCTGCTGCGACTGCCGTGGGGCGCGTGGCTGATCGACACGCCCGGGATCCGCGAGGCCGGCGTCTGGGAAGGGACCGGCGACGCGTTCGCAGACATCGAGGCACTCGCGGTCAACTGCCGCTTCTCCGACTGCATGCACGACAGCGAGCCGGGCTGCGCCGTGCGCGACGCGATCGACCCCGAGCGCCTCGCGAGCTGGCGCAAGCTGACGCTCGAACAGGCCGCACTCGACGAGCGGCGGCGGACGAGAGGGTTTCGGTAGGGGGGCGGAGAAGCTGTGCGCGCTGGTCCGCTCGATCCTGCGTTCTCGTCCTAGCGCACTGGAAGGTGGTGGTGTCACGATCTCCTCATGAAGAAGATCGGACTGCTGATGCTGGTCGTCGCGGGCTTGCTCGTCGCCGCTCCGACGGTGTCCGCGAGCAGCAACACCGCCACCCGTGCCTGTCCGACGAAGCAGGACAAGGCGCTGAGCCTGCGCGTGCACAACCTCGCGTGCGCCGCCGCGTACAAGGCGATCACGACCGGCAACAGAGGCTACAAGTGCAAGGACCACGGGACGAAGCTCCCGATCCCCGTCACCTGCACCAACGAGAGAGCCAAGCCGCGCGTGGCCTTCTACACCTGGCTGTTCCGCGGCGGCTGATCCGGGCGGCGCGCGCCGGCGCCGAAGCGCGGCTCAGATGTAGTACATCGCCGCGCCGGCGTCGCGCGCCTCGCGCTCGATCACGTCGGCGACGGTGGTGCTGGAGAGGACCGCCCGGGCGGCGTCGGCGGCTTCGAGGAACGTGCCCTCCGAGCCGGCGCCGAACGAGCCATCGAGCAGCTCGACGACCTCCAGCACGGTGATCTCGGACGGGTCCCGCGCGAAGCTGTAGCCGCCTCTCACGCCCCGCTGGGATCTCAGGACGCCGGCCCGTCGCAGCACCGCGAAGAGCTGCTCCAGGAACTGCACGGGGATCTCCCGCCGCCGCGCCAGCTCGGCGATCGGCACCGGGCCCGAGCCGCCGAGCCGCCCCAGCTCGGTCAGCGCGCGCAGCGCGTACGGAGATTTCGTCGTGATCGAGATCATGCGGCCGGGCTGATGCTACCGCCCGGCGTGGCTAGATCCAGCCGCGCTCGGTCGCGATCAGGACGGCCTGCGCCCGGTCGACGGCGCCGAGCTTCCCGTAGATGTTGTGGAGGTGCGTCCGGACCGTGCTGGTCGACAGCTCCAGCTCGTGCGCGATCTGCTTGTAGACCTTGCCCTGGCCGAGCCGCCGCAGCACCTCGATCTCGCGCGTCGAGAGCGGGCACGGGTCGAGCTGGCGCTGGCGCTGACCGGTCGACGGATACGGCAGGTCGTACATCACCGACCGCAGCTCGGCGGGGCCGAGCCCGACCTGGCGGGCGCAGGCGAGCATCTCGCTCGGCGAGACCGAGTCGCCCTGCGCGTAGTGCGACAGCATGTCGGCCAGCCGCACGAGCGCGGCCTCGCCGTCGGCGTCCTCGCTGTGGTGGCGCTCGATCGTCGAGGCGACCGACTTCGGCAGTCCCCAGCGGCGTGCGAGCACGCCCCCGACGAGCGCGTGGTCGACGCCCAGCTCACGCCGCTCGCGGTGGATCCGCTCCTCCGGCGTTCTCGCGTCGCCGTGCACCTGACGCGGGTAGCCGGGGTAGGCGTGGCCGAGCACGAGCTTGCCGACGTCGTGCAGCAGCGACGTGACCATCAGCCGGTCGCGGTCCTCGTAGCCGAGCTCGGCGGCGAGCCGGTCGGCGGCCCGCTGGGTCGCGACGCCGTGGAGGCGGAAGCGCTCCGGCGTCCCTTCCCAGATGCCGCTGCGCTCGAAGAAGTCGAAGGTGCGCGCCCGGCTCGCGAGCGCCTGCACGGCCGCCGGCGAGAGCACGCTGACCGCCTTCACGACGCTGTCGACCCGGCCGCGCGTGCGGCCGTCGACGCGGTTGGCGAGCCGCAGCGCGGCGATCGCGAGCGCCACGTCGGACTCGACCGCGGCGACGATCTCGGAGGTCGACGGTCTCTCCTGCGCGAACAGCCGCAGGACGCGGTTGCGCGACTCGGCCAGCACCGGGAACGCCTCCAGCGCCTCGAAGGCCGCCGTCAGGCGACGGCCGTGACCCTCGTTGCCGTGGTGGCGAGGGAACGCGCCGGATTCGGTGGGCGTAGAGAGTGGGCTCAAGCTCGGGATGGCTGTGGAAAGCGGCGTCATTCGATCGTAGTCGGCGGCCCAGGCAGACGGCCCTGAGCAGCGGAAGCGGGGGGACGGCCGGGATGGCCTGCCACCGTTATCGGCAGTTCGCGCTCGATGGTTGAGGGTGGCGCGAACGAACTCGTTCGCGCCCGCCGCGACAGCGCCGAGTCAGGCTTCGGCTGAGCTCGACGCGCGCGCGAGGGCCGCGTCGATCCGGCGCAACGTCTCGTCGCGGCCGAGCAGCGCGACGCTCTCGAAGATCCCCGGCGAGACCGTCGTCCCGGCGATCGCGACCCGCAGCGGCTGGAAGACCGCTCTCGGCTTCCACCCGTGCGCTTCGACCACGTGGCGCAGCGCCGCCTCGATCTTCTCCTCGTCGAACGACTCGGCGGTCGCCAGCGCGACGCGCGCCTCCAGAAGCGCGACCTGCCCGTCGTCGGTCCCGATCGTTCTCTCCCACGCCTTCGGATCGTCGACCGGCCCGTCGTAGAGGGAGCCGGCGAGCGGCCAGAAGTCCGCCAGCGTCTGGATCTTCTCGCGGCTGATCTCGACCCCGCCGCGCAGTCCCTCGCGGCCGGTGAACGCCTCCAGCCGGCTGGTCAGCTCCTCCACCGGCAGCTCCCGCAGGTAGCGGCCGTTCATGTGCCGCAGCTTTCTCTCGTCGAAGACCGCCGGCGAGCGCGAGATGCGGTCGAGCTGGAGCCGTCTCGCCAGCTCCTCGCGCGTGAAGTACTCCTCCTCCGCGTCGAAGCCGGCGCCCAGCAGCGCGATGTAGTTGACGACCGCCTCGGGCAGGTAGCCGGCGTCGCGCAGCTCCTGCACGGAGGCGGCGCCGTGGCGCTTGGAGAGCTTTCTGCCGTCGGGCCCGTAGAGCAGCGGCAGGTGGCCGTAGATCGGCGGCTCGGCGCCGAGCGCCTCGAAGACGAGCAGCTGCTTGGGCGTGTTCGAGAGGTGGTCCTCCCCCCGCACGACGTGCGTGATGCCGGCGTCGAGGTCGTCGACCGCGACGGCGAAGTTGTAGAGCACCGAGCCGTCGGCGCGGGCGATCACGGGGTCGTCCATGTGGACGTGCTGGAAGTGGGCGTCGCC
>JAATFK010000592.1 GCA_015655225.1 Solirubrobacterales bacterium
CCGAGCGCGTTGTTGATCTTGTGCGCGCCGGTGTGGAGCAGGTCCTCGCGCTTCAGGTAGACCGTGTGGCCGGCCGCCTCGCTGAGGCGCTCGGCGAGGTAGAGCGGCGTCGCGCGACCGGCGTAGTCGCGCAGCAGCTCGTCGAGCCGTCCCGTGAACTCGGGATCGCGGGTCGCCGCCAGCCACGCCGTCTCCAGCTCCGCGAGCGCCGGCATCAGCGTCTCCGGGACGTACTGGCCGCCGTAGGGGCCGAACCGGTGCTCGACGCTCGTGATCACGCTGCCTCCTCGTGGACTGCGGTCTCGGTCTCCTCGGGCTCCGGCTCGGCCGTCGCCCGCACCGCCGCCGCGAAGGCCGCCATCGCGGCGTGGTCCTTGACGCCCGGTGCGGACTCGACGCCGCTCGCCACGTCGACCGCGTACGGGTGGACCGCCTCGATCGCCGCGCCGACGTTCTCTGCCGTGAGGCCGCCGCTGAGGATCAGCGGCCGGTCGCGCGGGTGCGCTCTGGCCAGCTCCCAGGCGAACGTCGCGCCGGTGCCGCCGGGGACGCCCTTCGCGTAGGTGTCGAGGAGGTGGAAGTCGGTCTGGAACGCGCGCAGCGCCTGGACGTCGGCACGATCTCTGATGCGCGCGGCCTTGATCACCTTCGCGCCGGTGCGGCGCGCGACCTCGGACGCGTAGGACGCGCCCTCGTCGCCGTGCAGCTGGATCAGCGTCAGGCCGATCTGGTCGGCGAGGCCGACGACGTGGTCGAGGTGGGCGTTGACGAAGATGCCGGCGACCTCCGCGCGGCGTCTCAACGCGGCGCCGATCTCGGCCGCCTGCGCGGGACGGATGTAGCGCGGCGAGCCGGGCCAGAGGATCATGCCGACCGCCCAGGCGTCCAGCTCGACCGCTCTCTCGGCGTCCTCGGGACGCGTGATGCCGCAGAACTTGACGCGGGCTGTGGGACGACCAGGCACACCCTCATCGTAGACGGCGGCGAAGCCTGCGCGCTGCGCGCTTGGCTTCGCTGCGGGTGTTCGCCCAGAGGGCGAAACCCGCGGCCGCGGCGCTACCGGCGTTTTAGGGCGTGCTCTCCTCCGTGGAGGCCGACGGCGCTTCCTTCGGCGCGGTCCCGAGCCGCACCGAGATCGTCTGCTCGGCGTCGCCCCGCAGCACTCTCAGCTGCACCACGTCGCCCGGCTTGTGTCTGTCGACCTCGGAGCTGAGCTGGTCGATCGCGGTGATCGGGATGCCGTCGAGGCTCTGGATCACGTCGCCGCCGAGCGCCACCTGGACGCCGTCGACCTCGCTCTGGATCGTCCCGCCGCGCAGCCCGGCGCGGCCTGAGGGACCGTCCGCGACGACCGTCTGGACGAGCACGCCGCTCGTCGCTCTGACGCCCATCCCGGCGAGCGAGGCGTCGATCGTCACGCCGGTGATGCCGAGGTAGGCGTGCGAGACGTCACCGGCCTTCAGCTGGTTGAGGAGCTGCTTGGCGGTGTTGATCGGGACCGCGAAGGCGATTCCGACGCTGCCGGTGCTGCCGCTGCTGCCCGTCTCGATCTGCGAGTTGATCCCGATCACGCGGCCGGCGGCGTCGAGCAGCGGGCCGCCGGAGTTGCCGGGGTTGATCGGCGCGTCGGTCTGCAGCACGTGCTGGATCGTGAAGCCGTTCGGGGCGCTGATCTCGCGCTGGAGCGCCGAGACGACGCCGGTCGTGAGCGTCCGGTCGAGCCCGAACGGATTGCCGATCGCGAGCACCGGGTCGCCGACCTCGGCCGTGCTGGAGTTGCCGAGCGTAAGCGGCGTCAGCTTCGCCTTCGCCGGGTCGACCTTCAGCAGCGCGAGGTCGTTGTTCGGGTCGGTCCCGGTCACGCGCGCGGGCACCGTCGTGTCGTCGTCGAAGCCGAGGGTGATGTCGGTCGCGTGCTCGACGACGTGGTAGTTCGTCAGCACGTAGCCGGCCGCGTCGATCACGAAGCCGGAGCCGGTCGCCTCGCCCTGCGACTGCGCCTGCGGCATCCCGAACGGCGACTGCTCCGTCTGCGAGACGTGGGCGCGCACGAAGACGACGCCGGGGGCGTCGCGCTGGTAGATGTCGTGCGGGGTCAGCGCCTCGGCGGCGTTCGCGGACGAGCCGCCCGAGGTGGTCGCGTCGTTCATGATCGGCGCCTGCTGGAGCACGGTCGTGGTGTGCGAGCTGCCGCCGACGTCGAGTGCCACGAACACGATCGCGACCACGACGCCGCCGACGAGCGCTGCGACCAGCGGGGATCGGACGACGGCCTTCATTGCTCCCACGAGTCTGGGACGAGGCGCTGAATCGCAGCTAAACGAAACGGGCGCGCGGACACCCGCGGCGGATCGTCAGACCTCGTGGTGGCCCGTCAGGTCCCGGCAGGCGGCCTCGATGTCCTCGGCGCGCATCAGCGCCTCGCCGATCAGCACCGCGTCGACGCCGACGCGCTCCAGCTCGTCGAGCTGCTCGCGCGTGCGGATCCCCGACTCCGAGACGACCGTCTTGCCGGCCGGCACGTCCGCCAGCAGCTCGAACGTGCGGTCGAGGTCGACGCTGAAGTCCGTCAGGTCGCGGTTGTTGATGCCGATCACGTCGGCGTCCAGCTCGAGCGCGACCTCCAGCTCGTGCTGGTCGTGGACCTCCACGAGCACGTCGAGGTCGAGCGCCAGCGCCTCCGCGTGCAGCCGCGCCAGCTCGCGCGGCTCGAGCGCCGCGACGATCAGCAGGATCGCGTCGGCACCGACGACCGCCGACTCGTACACCTGGTAGTGGTCGATCACGAAGTCCTTGCGGAGGATCGGCAGGCGCGTGCTCGCCTTCGCCTCGCGCAGGTCGTCGAGCGACCCGCCGAAGTTGTGGCTCTCGGTCAGGATCGAGGCGGCGGCGGCGCCGGCGCGCTCGTAGGCGCGCACGACGTCGGCGACGCTCGCGCCCTCGCGGATCGCGCCGGCCGAGGGCGAGCGGCGCTTGTGCTCGGCGATCAGCGAGATGCCGGGATGGACGAGCGCCTCCGAGAAGGGCCGGTCCTCCCCGCGCCCCAGCAGCTCGCGCTCCAGCTCGGCGAGCGGAACCTCCGAGCGCCGTTGCTCGACGTCGCGACGGGTCGTGTCGACGATGCGGTCCAGCGTGTTCACGCGACAGCCAGCTCCTGGGTCTGAGTGATGTATCGGTCGAGCGTCGCACGAGCGGCGCCGGTGTCGAGGGCGTCCTCGGCGGCGCGGGCGCCCGCTTCGAGGGTGTCGGCGCGACCGCTCGCGTAGATCGCGGCGCCCGCGTTGAAGACGGCGATGTCGCGCGGCGCGCCGCGCTCGCCGGCGAGGATCCGCCGAGTGATCTCGGCGTTCACGTCGGGGGTCCCGCCGCTCACCTCGTCGTGGCCGGCGTGGTCGAGGCCGACGTCGGCGGCGTCGACCGTGAAGCGGCCGATCGCGCCGTCGCGCACCTCCAGCACGAGCGACGGCGCCGACGTGCTCAGCTCGTCGAGGCCGTCGTCGCTGGAGACGATCAGGACGTGGCGCGCCTCCAGCGCGGCGAACGCGCCGGCGATCGTGTCGAGGTAGCGGCGGTCCGAGACGCCGGTCAGCTGACGCGTGACGCCCGCCGGGCTCGTGAGCGGGCCGAGGAAGTTCATCACCGTGCGGACGCCGAGCTGTCTGCGGACCGGGATCACGTAGCGCATCGCCGCATGATGGAGGGGCGCGAACATGAAGCCGAAGCCGACCTCGGCGATGCAGCGCGTGACCGCCTCCGGGCTCAGGTCGATCCGCGCGCCGAGCGCCTCCAGCACGTCGGCCGCGCCGGAGAGGCCGGTCGAGGAGCGGTTGCCGTGCTTGGCGACGGTGCAGCCGGCGCCGGCGGCGATCAGCGCCGCCGTCGTGGAGACGTTGAAGGTCTGGCGCCCGCCGCCGGTGCCGACGACGTCGAGCAGGTCCTCGACGTGGGCCGTGTCGACGTGCGTCGCGAGCGCGCGCATCGTGCGCGCCAGCCCGGTCAGCTCCGGGACCGTCTCGCCCTTCGTGCGCAGGGCGATCAGGAACGCGGAGATCTGCACGTCGGTGGCGTTGCCGGTCATGATCTCGGCGAGCACCGCGGCGGCGGTGTCGGCCGACAGGTCCTCGCCGGAGGCGAGCGCGTCGATCGCGCGGGTCAGTACGTGGGGGTCGGACGGCATCCGCGTCAGGCGAGGAAGTTGCGCAGCAGGTCGTGGCCGTGGTCGGTCAGCACCGACTCGGGATGGAACTGGATGCCCTCGGCCGGCAGCGTGCGATGGCGCAGCGCCATGATCACGCCGCCGCCGCGGGCGGAGACCTCGAGCTCGTCGGGCAGCGCCTCGTCGACCACGAGCGAGTGGTAGCGGCCGACCGTCAGCGGCGAGTGGAGCCCGGCGAAGACGGTGCGGCCGTCGTGCTCGATCTCCTCAGTCTTGCCGTGGACCGGGCGGTGGCGGATCACCGTGCCGCCGTAGGCCTGCGCGAGCGCCTGGTGCCCGAGGCAGACGCCGAGCGTCGGAATCCCCGCCTCCGGGAAGCTCCGCAGCACCTCCATCGAGATGCCCGACTCGTTCGGGGTGCAGGGGCCGGGCGAGACGACGACGCGGCCGTAGCCGCGCAGCATCAGCTCCTGCACCGTCGCGTGGTCGTTGCGCACGACCTCGATCTCCGCACCCAGCTCGCCGAGGTACTGGACGAGGTTGTACGTGAACGAGTCGTAGTTGTCGACGACGAGGACCCTCATGGCCACTCAGGCTGGGCCATCGCCAGCTCGATCGCCTGCAGGACCGCCTGCGCCTTCGCCTGCGACTCGCGGAACTCGTAGTCGGGCTGGGCGTCGGCGACGGTCCCGCCGCCGGCCTGGACGTGCGCGACGCCGTCCTTCACCACGACCGTGCGGATGTGGATGCAGGTGTCGAGCTCGCCGGTGTAGGAGAGGTAGCCGATCGCACCACCGTAGCCGCCCCGCTTGACGGGCTCCAGCTCGTCGATGATCTGCATCGCCCGGACCTTCGGCGCGCCCGAGAGCGTGCCGGCCGGCAGGATCGAGCGCAGCGCGTCGAGCGGGCCGATCCCGGGCAGCAGCGTGCCGGAGACGCGCGAGACGATGTGCATCACGTGGCTGTAGTTCTCGATCTCCATGAAGCCGTCGACCGTGACGCTTCCGAACTCGCTCACGCGGCCGACGTCGTTGCGACCGAGGTCGACCAGCATGACGTGCTCGGCGCGCTCCTTCT
Organism: Solirubrobacterales bacterium; assembly: GCA_015655225.1. Classification (GTDB taxonomy): domain Bacteria; phylum Actinomycetota; class Thermoleophilia; order Solirubrobacterales; family Solirubrobacteraceae; genus Conexibacter. The sequence continues at coordinate 5,234 of JAATFK010000592.1, forward strand.
GGTCCTCCAGCAGGTCCTCCGCGAGCTGGGCGTCCTCCTCCGCGGTCACGCCGCGCGGGCGCGTGCCGGCGACCGGGCGGGTCGCGACGCGGCCGTCGTGGACGGTCACGAGCGGCTCGGGGCTGGCGCCCGCGATCTCGAAGTCGCCGAAGTCGAGGAAGTACATGTACGGGCTCGGGTTGACGGCGCGCAGGCCGCGGTAGATCGAGAACGCCTCCAGCTCGACCTCGGCCGACCAGCGCTGCGAGGGAACCACCTGGTACGCGTCGCCGGCGCGGATGTACTCGATGATCCGCTCGACCATCCCCTCGAAGCGCTCGCGCGGCATGTTGCTCTCGAAGCGCGGCTTCGCGCGGCCGGGGGTGGGCGGCGTCGGCTGCGGCAGCGGCCCGGCGAGGCGGCGGCGGACGTCCGTGATCGCGGTGAGCGCGGCCTCGTAGGAGCCGGCCACGTCGTCGTCCTCGGCGTACACGTTCGCGAGCACCGTCACCTCGTGGGTGAGGTGGTCGAAGGCGACGAGCGTGTCGGTCAGCATCAGCGCGAGGTCGGGCAGGCCGACCGGATCGGGGTTCGGCGCGCCGAGCGGCTCGACCGTCCGCACGAGGTCGTAGCCGAACAGGCCGACCGCGCCGCCGGAGAACGGCGGCAGCCCTGGCAGCGGCGCCTGGCGGTAGCGCGCGACCTCGGCGGCCGCGAGCGCGTACGGGTCGCCGGGGTCGCCGAGCGACCAGCGCAGCACCGTGCGGGGGTTGAAGCCGATGAACGACCAGCGCCCGACGCGGCCCTGCTCGGCCGACTCCAGCAGGAAGGCGGGACCGTCGCCGCGCAGCTTCAGGAACGCCGAGATCGGCGTCTCCACGTCCGCGATGAAGGTGTGGCGCAGCGGGATCAGCGAGTAGTCGCCCGCCAGCTCGCGGACCGCGTCGAGCGACGGCGTGACCGCCGAGTCAGCGACGACGGTCATCGAGCACCTGCTCGGCGTCGGCGAGGCTCATGCCGCGCGAGCGCAGCAGCACCGCAAGGTGGTAGATGACGTCGGCGGCCTCGTTCGCGACGCGCTCGTCGGTCTCCTCGCGCACCGCGCGGACGACCTCCTCCGCCTCCTCCTCGACCTTCGCGCCCGCGAGCGCGGGATCGGCGAGCAGCTGGGCGGTGTAGGAGCTCTCGGGCGAGGCGTCGACGCGGGAGGCGATCGTGCGCTCGAGCGACGGCAGCACCTCGTAGAGCGCCAGCCCCGCGACGTCGCCGTTGTGGAAGCAGGTGCGCTCGCCGGTGTGGCAGGCGGGACCGTCGGGCTCGACGAGGGCGACGAGCGCGTCGCCGTCGCAGTCGAGCCGCAGCGCCTTCAGCTTCTGCGTGTTGCCGCTCGTCGCGCCCTTGTGCCACAGCTCGTTGCGGGAACGGCTCCAGAAGTGGACCTCGCCGGTGGCGCGGGTGCGGTCGACCGCCTCGGCGTTCATGTACGCGAGCGTCAGCACCTCGCCGGTGCGCCAGTCCTGCATGACGCATGGGACGAGGCCGTCGGCGTCGAACGCGATCTCGATGTCGGGCACAGTCGGAGGGATTGTACGAGCTATTCGATCCCGAGCCGGTCGAGCAGTCGCTCGTCGCTGCGCCAGGCGCGGCGGACCCGGACCTGCAGGTCGAGATGCACGCCGCAGCCGAGCTCGCGCTCCAGCTCTCTGCGCGCGGCGATCCCGATCTCCTTGATCTTTCTGCCCCCGGCGCCGATCAGGATGCCCTTCTGCGAGTCGGCCTCGACCCACATCACGGCGCGCACCGCGATCAGGTCTCTGCGGCGCTCGATGATCTCCTCGATCTCGACCTCGACCGCGTGCGGGACCTCCTGGCGGGTGCGGCGCAGCACCTGCTCGCGCACCAGCTCCGCGAGCATCACGTCCTCGGCCTGGTCGGAGCGCTCGTCGGTCGGGAAGAAGAACGGGCTCTCCGGCAGCATCTCGGAGAGGTGCGTGACGAGCGGCACGACGCCGTGGCCTCTGCGGGCCGAGATCGGGAAGATGTCGTCGCCGACCTCCAGCTCGGAGGCTTCCTGCAGGATCTCCGCGACCTGCGCGCGGTTGCAGCGGTCGATCTTGTTGACAGCGATCACGACCGGGACTGAGGTGCGCGACAGCAGCGTCGCGATGAAGCGGTCCCCGGGGCCGATCCCCTGCTCGGCGTTGAGCAGCAGCAGCGCCGCGTCGGCGCCGGACAGCTCGCTCTCGACGCGCTTCTGCATCCGCGACGTGAGCGCGTCGCGCGGGCGCTGCACGCCCGGCAGGTCGACCAGCACGAGCTGGTAGGCCGGCGTCGTGACGACGCCGCGGATCGCGCGCCGGGTCGTCTGCGGCTTGTCCGAGACGATCGCGACTCTCTCGCCGACGATCGCGTTCGTGAGCGTCGACTTGCCGACGTTCGGCCGGCCCGTCAGGGCGACGAAGCCGCTGCGGGTCACTGCTGCACCCAGCGCAGCAGCTCGGCCTGGAGGGCGAGCATCTCGCCGTCGTCGACCTCGTGGTCCATCCCGGTCAGGTGCAGCGCGCCGTGGACGATCGCCTCGCTCAGCTCCTCGGTGAAGGGCGGGCAGATGACGATGTCGCCCAGCTCGCGCTCGACCTCGTCGGGCGGCTGGTCGGCCGGGTCGTCCTCGCCGTCGATCGGGAAGGACAGCACGTCGGTCGGGGAGTCCTTGCCGCGGTGGTCGCGGTTCAGCCCCTGGATCGTGTCGGCGTCGACGAACGCGACCGCGACGTGGCCGTCCTCGATCCCCGCCGAGGAGAACGCGAGCGCGCACAGCTCCTCCACGTCGAGCGCGGTCAGCTCGCCGGTGTCCTCGTCGAGCCCGATGACCTCGACCTCGAGCAACGTCAGGCGCGCTTGGCGGCGGCGGGCCGCAGCTCGGGGGCGAGCCGCTCCTGATGGGCCGCGTAGGCGGCGACGATGCTCTGGACCAGCTTGTGGCGGATCACGTCTCTGCCGCCGAAGCGGATGAACTCGATCCCGGGGACCTCGTCGAGCACGTCGGCGATCGTGACGAGGCCGGAGTGCTGGTCGCTCGGCAGGTCGACCTGTGTCACGTCGCCGGTGACGACCATCTTCGAGTTCTCGCCGAGGCGCGTGAGGAACATCTTCATCTGCTCCGGCGTCGTGTTCTGCGCCTCGTCGAGGATGATGAAGGAGTCGTTCAGCGTGCGGCCGCGCATGAAGGCGAGCGGCGCGACCTCGATCACGCCGTTCTCCATGTAGAGCGTGAAGCGGGCCGTGTCGATCATGTCGTGCAGCGCGTCGAACAGCGGCCGCAGGTAGGGGTCGACCTTCGCCATCAGGTCGCCTGGCAGGAAGCCGAGCCGCTCGCCCGCCTCGACCGCCGGCCGCGTCAGGATGATCCGGTTGACCTCGCGGTTGCTGAGCGCGGCGGCCGCCATCGCGACCGCCAGCCAGGTCTTGCCGGTGCCGGCCGGGCCGATCCCGAACGTGATCGTGTTGCGGCGGATCGAGTCGACGTAGCGCTTCTGGTTGACCGTGCGCGGCGTCACGTCGCGCGAGCGGTGGCGCCAGACGACGTCCTCCAGCACGGCTCTCGGCGAGGCGTCGACCTCCAGGGCTCCCTGGATCGCGGCGATCGTGTCGGGCGCGATCTCGTGGCCGCGTTCGATCCGCTCGGCCAACTCGCGGACGACCTCCGCCCCGGCCTCGACGGCGTCGTCGTCGCCGGACAGGGTCAGCATGTTGCCGCGGAGGAAGACGTCGCAGTCGAGCTGCTGCTCCAGCGTCCGCAGCACCGCGTCATGTGCGCCCGCCAGCTCCGTCGCGACGGCGTTCTCAAGCTCCAGCTGACGACGCACTAGGCGGTCAGTGCCTCCCGCACGCGCGCGGAGACGCGCTTGCCGTCGGCGCGGCCGGCGATCTCGGCCATCGCGGCCTTCATGACCTGACCCATGTCCTTCGGCGAGCTGGCGCCGGTCGTGGTGACGGCACCGGCGACGATCGCGCCGATCTCGTCGTCCGACAGCTCGGCCGGGAGGTAGGAGGCGATCAGGACCGCCTCCCCCTCCTCCTGTGTTGCAAGCTCATCGCGACCGCCGTCCCGGAACTGCTCGGCGGCGTCGAGGCGGCGCTTGCGCTCTCGGCGCAGCACACTCACCTCGTCGCCATCTCCGTCCTTCGCGGCTTTCTGCAGCTCCGACAGCACCAGCCGAAGGGCGCTGACGCGCTCCTTCTCGCCCGCCTTCATGGCGGTGGTGAGATCGGTCTTGAGCTGTTCGACGACGGTCACGGTCCTTCAAGGATAGCCGGGTGCCCGGCGTCCCCCGGCGGGCGACGCCACGGCGACCCGCCCGCTACTCGCTCGCTCTTCTCGGCGGCTTCGCTCTGGGCTTCGCGGGCGCCTGCGGCGGGTCCCCGACGCCGGTGCCGTTGGCCGACGGAGCCTCGGCCGCTGGCGCGCCGGCGGTCAGCTGCGCGGGCGCCGCCGGGGACGGCTCGTTCGCGCCGGCCGCGTCGCGGTCCAGCATCGGCGGGTTGCCGATCGCGCCGAGCTCGGACGTGTCGCGGTCGAACAGCAGGCCGACGGTCCAGTCGACCAGCAGCCGGCCCTTGCGCTTGTTGCCGGGCATGTTCGCGAGGTGGTAGGTGCGAGCCAGGAACCAGGCGGGGAAGCCGCTCCACTTGATTCCGGCGGTACTCGCGACCGCCTTCTGGCGGCCCATGTCGACGAACACGCCGAGCGTCTTGTACTTGAACGGTCTGACCTTGCCGCCGGCGCCCAGCTCGGCGGCGACGTTGCGCGCGACGAGGCGGCCCTGGCGGATCGCGTGCTGCGCCGTCGGCGGGCACGGGAAGCCCTTGCGCGCGGGGTCCGGGACGCCGGCCGAGTCGCCGATCGCCCAGACGCGCTGGTGGCCCTTGACGCGCATCGTCGCGTCGACGTCAAGGCGGCCGTCCTGACTGACCGGCAGCCCCAGGTCAGCGACGACCGGGTGCGGGCGCACGCCGGCCGTCCAGACGACCGCGCGGCACGGCACGACCTCGCCGCCCTTCAGCGTCACGAAGTTGTCGGCGACGCGCTCGATCGTCGTGTTCGTGCGGATCTCGATCCCGCGACCGCGCAGCTCGCGCTCGGCGAACGCGGCGAGGCTCGGCGCGACCTCCGGCATCACGCGGTCGCGCGCCTCGACGAGGATCCAGCGCATCCCCTGCACGCGGCAGCGCGGATACAGCTCGATCACGTCGGCGGCGAAGTCCTGCAGCTCGGCGAGTCCTTCGAGACCGGCGTAGCCGGCGCCGACGAAGACGTAGGTGAGGTACTCGGCGCGGACGTCGGGGTCCTTGATCGTCTCGGCGATCTCCAGCAGCGAGATCAGCCGGTTGCGCAGCGCGATCGCCTCGGAGAGCGTCTTGAAGCCGATCGCGTGGTCGACCAGGCCGGGGATCGGGAGCGTCCGCGAGATCGACCCGAGGGCGATGATCAGCTGGTTGTACCTGAGCTCGTGGCGCCGTCCGTCGAGCGAGTCGACGATCAGCTTGTTGCCGGGCAGGTCAGCGCCGCTGACGCGGCCGAGCCACAGGTCGGTCTTGCGCAGCTGCTCGCGCAGGGGGACGACGACGTGCCGCGGCTCCAGCGAGCCGGCGGCGGCGCCCGGCAGCAGCGGCGTGTACGTGAGGTAGTTGACCTCGTTGACGAGCGTGACTCGCGCCGCGTGGGGCGGGAGGACCTTCTCGAGTGTGCGAGCGGTGTGGTAGCCGCCGAAGCCGCCACCCGCGATCACGATGTCCCAAGCCATGGGACTCAGCCTACGCCGCTTGGCGTGAAGAGACCAACGTCACATTCGGACTCACTGGAATCCAACGTCTTGTGTGACCGACGTCACCGTGTCAGCAGCAGTGCCGCCCACTCGCCGCGCTCGCGCCGCTCGCGCTCGCGCAGGCCGACGGCGGCGAACGCGGAGGCGACCTCGTCGGCCTCGTGGACGAGCAGGCCGCTGGCGATCAGCGTGGCGGGCGGATCGCCGGGCGCCGCGAGCGCGCTCGCGTAGTCGAGCAGCAGCGGGCGCAGCAGGTTCGCGAGCACGGTCGGGGCGGCGGGCATCGGCTCGCGGCGCAGGTCGCCGGCGCGCGCCTCCAGCGCGACGCCGTTGACGGCCGCGTTCACGCGCGTGGCCTCGACGCTGAGCGGGTCGTAGTCGACCGCCAGCACCGGCTCCCAGCCGAGTGCGACGGCGGCGATCGCGAGCACCCCGGAGCCGCAGCCGAGGTCCAGCAGCGGGCCGCGCGCCTCCTCGTCGGCGAGTGCGAGCAACAGCTCCAGGCAGAGCCGCGTCGTCGCGTGCGCGCCGGTCCCGAACGCCTGCGCGGGATCGATCACGATCTCGGTCACGGCGCCGAGCGGCGCCTCCCACGGCGGGCGCACGGCCAGCCGTGGCGGGGCGGCAGGATCAGCGGCGGCGAGCACGAGCGGCTGGTGGAACGCCTTCCAGCGCTCGTCCCAGTCGTCCTCCAGCTCGCTCGTCGAGACGGCGACGAGCGCGTCCCCGACGGCCGCCTCCAGGTCCGGCAGCGTCGGCAGCTCGCCGGGCGCGCCGTAGACGGCGTACTCGACCAGGTCGCCGAGGTCGACTTCCTCCACCCCGCTCGGCGCCAGCTCCAGCAGCTCGGCGAGCGCCACCTCGGCGTGCGCGCGGTCGACCCGCAGCGCCAGCCGGATCACGCGCCGAAGGCGCGCTTGAGCTTGCCGAAGACGCCCTCGTCGGAGCGCAGGTTGTCCTCGCTGAGCGAGGCCGAGAGCTGCTCCAGCAGGTCGCGCTGCTCGTGGCTGAGCCGGCGCGGGATGACGACGCCGACGACGACGCGCAGGTCGCCGCGGCGACCGCGCCGCAGCGACGGCATCCCCTTCCCCCGCAGCGTGAGGGTGTCGTTCGGCTGGGTGCCGGCGGGGATCTCGAGCGAGAACGGGCCGTCGAGCGTCGGCACCTCCAGCGTCGTCCCGAGCGCGGCGAGCGGCGCCGCCACGTCCACCACGGTCACGAGGTCGTCGCCGTCGCGCACGAAGCGTACGTCCTCGCGCACGCGCACGAGGACGTAGAGGTCACCGGGCGCCCCGCCCTGCTCGCCGACGTGGCCGCGACCGCTGACGCGGATCCGCTGACCGTCCGCGATGCCGGCGGGGACGTCGACCGAGACGGTCACCTCCTCGACCTTGCGCCCGCGTCCGGCACAGCTCTTGCAGGGGTTCTTGGCGACTCTGCCGTCGCCGTGGCAGGTGTCACACGCGACCGCGCGGACGACCTGGCCGAACGGCGTGCGGCTGACCGCGCGCAGCTGCCCGCTGCCGCCGCAGCGCTCGCAGGTCTCGATCGGGGTGCCCGGCTCGGCGCCGTTGCCGTGGCAGACCTCGCAGCGGACGACCGCGTCGTAGGTCAGCTCGACCGGCGAGCCGGTCGCCGCGGTCGCGAGGTCGATCGTCGCGGTGACGGCGACGTCGCCGCCCTGCGCCGGCCCCGGGCGGCCGCCGCCGAACTCGCCGCCGCCGAAGAAGGCGTCGAAGATGTCGGAGAAGGAGCCGAACCCGGTCGGCTGGTAGCCGCCGTTGCGCAGCCCCTCGGCGCCGTAGCGGTCGTAGGTCGCGCGCCGCTCGGGGTCCGACAGCACCTCGTAGGCCTCGGCGCAGCGCTTGAACTTCGACTCCGCCTCGGGGTCGTGGCTGTTGACGTCCGGATGCAGCTCGCGGGCGAGTCTGCGGAAGGCCTTCTTGATCTCGGACTCGTCAGCGTCGCGGGCGACGCCGAGGATCTCGTAGAAGTCGGCGGAGAGGTCGTTGCTCACGTCCGTCATGGTAGGCGACCGCCTCGCGAGACCGCGACTCAGCCCTCGTCGTAGACGTCCTCGACGAAGCGCGACAGCTCGGTCGCGGCGGAGCGCACCGAGCGGATCGCGAGCCCGTAGTCCATCCGCAGCGGGCCGATCACGGAGACCGTGCCGAGGCTGCGCTGTGGCAGCCCGTAGCTGGCCGCGACGAGCGCGAGCGTATGGAGCGCGGGCGCCTCGTTCTCCTGGCCGATGCGGACGAAGACGTCGCGCTGCGCGAGCGCGGAGCTCAGGACGCCGAGCAGCGAGACGCGGCGCTCCAGCATCTCCATCACGTCGTTGAGCTGCGTCAGGTCCTGGAAGCGGTACTCGCTGATCAGGCGCGCGGCGCCGTCGACGTAGAGCGTGTCCTCGGCCATCGCCGCCAGCTCCGTGAACGCGGGTGCGATCGCCGCGAGGAATCTCTGCTCGCTCGGCCCGAGCGTGACGTCGTGCAGCCGCTGGTGCAGGACGCGCGCGCCGAGGCCGAGGCCGACGAGCCGCTCGTTCAGATAGGAGACGCCCCAGTCGGCGAGTCCCGAGTCGACCGGTGACTCGAAGGTGAAGACGCGCTTGGTGACACCGCCGGTCGAGGTGATCACGACCACCATCAGGACCTGCGGCTGGAGCACCAGCACCTCGACGTGGCGGATCGTGGCGGTCTCGATCGGCGGCGCGGAGACGATCGCCAGCAGGTTCGTCACCTGCGAGAGCGTCTCGGTCGTGACGCGCATCGCCTCGTCGACCTCGCGGCGGACGAGCGTCAGCGCGAGCGGCTGGGCCGGCACCGGGACGGGCGCGTCGGGCAGCAGGCGGTCGACGAAGTAGCGATAGCCGGCGTCGGTCGGGACGCGGCCGGCGGAGGTGTGCGGATGGGCCAGGAGCCCGTGCTCCTCCAGCATCGCCAGCTCGTAGCGGACCGTCGAGGGTCCCCACGGGACGTCCGCGGCGACCGCTCTGGAGCCGACCGGCTGGCCGCCGTCGAGGTAGACCTCGACGACCTTGCGGAGGATCAGCTCCTGGCGAGGCGTCAGCACTCCGACGATTGTAGGAGCGACGCGCCCGATGAGTGAAGGCTCATGACGCCGATGTGACGCCATCACCACTCCGTAACACCATCGGCGACCGCCCATTGCAAAGTCACCCTGCCGCCACCGATCACCGCTCACCAGGTGTCGGTCAGGTCCCCCGTCGTGCTCAGAATTCACTCGTCACTGACCCCCGCGCTGCTCGCCGCCGCGGCGCTCGCGCTCGCCGGCTGCGGCGGCGGCTCCTCCCAGCCGACCGCGCATCCGGGCCCGAGCGTCGCCCCCTCGGCGGTCGCGCCGGCGCGCGTCGTGACAAGCGTCGCGGGCGCCTCCACGACCGCCCAGGCGGTCGCCGACGCCGGCTCGCTGAGACAGAACGCGAACGGCGTCGCGCCCGACCTGCTGGCGCTCTCGCCGAAGGCGTTCGACGGGCCGGTCCGGGCCTACCGCGCCTACTCCGGGCGCGAGGCCGACGCGATGGCGCCGATCGTCACCGAGCTGACCGGCGACCTGCGCCGCGGCGACCGCGCGGCGGCGAAGGAGACCTGGGGCCGCGCGTACGACCGCTACCTCCTGCTCGGCGCCGCCTACGGCGCGCTCGGCGACCTCGACGCCGCGATCGACGGCAACCCCGGCGGCCTCGTCGGCGGCGTGCACGACCCGCATTTCTCCGGTCTGCACCGGATCGAGTACGGCCTCTGGACCGGCAGGCCGCTCGCCCCGCTCGTGCCGTGGTCGGTCAAGCTCCAGCACGACGTCGCGAAGCTCCGCCACGTCGTGCGGACGATCCCGATCCCGCCGCTGGAGTACGCGACCCGCGCGCACGAGATCCTGGAGGATGCGCAGCGCGACATGCTCAGCAACCGCGACGCGCCCTGGAGCGGCGAGGGCGTCCGGGCGCTCGCCGACTCGAGCGCCGCGACGCACGTCGTGATCGGGACGCTTCGGCGCGTCCTCTCGGGCCGCGGCGACGCCCTCGCGGACTCCGAGGGCGGGCTGCGCGACCTCGACGCCGAGCTGGCGTCGATCAGACGCGCGCACGGCGGCACCTGGCCGACGACCTC
>JAATFK010000570.1 GCA_015655225.1 Solirubrobacterales bacterium
CGCTCCGCCACGATCGAGACGCTCGACGACGTCGAGGCGATCGCGATCCTCGGCTCCGACATGCGCCGCCTGATGCGCGAGCACCCCGACATCACGGTCAAGCTCGTCGTCTCGCTCGGCCGCCGCCTGCGCGCCGCCAACGAGCGGATCGCGAGCCAGTCGTTCCAGACCGTCCAGAGCCGCGTCGCGACCGTCGTGATGCAGCTCGTCGCCGAGGCCCAGGCGGGCGGCGCGCAGGAGCGCGACGTGCTCGTCACCGCGACGCAGGCCGACGTCGCCAAGCTCGCCGGCTCCTCGCGCGAGTCCGCCAGTCGCTTCCTAGCCGTCCTCGAGCGCGCAGGCGTGATCGAACAGGGACGGGGAAGGCTCACGGTGCATGACCCGTCGGCGCTCGAGCGATACGTCTACTGACGCCGGCGGCGGCGGCCGCCCGGAGCAGGAGGTCTCGGCCGGCGGGGTCGTCGTGCGCGACGGCCAGGTGATGGTGATCGTGCCGACGCGGCGCGGCGCCAACGGCCAGCGCGTCCTCGGCCTGCCGAAGGGCCACGTCGACCCGGGCGAGAACGCCGAGCAGGCGGCGACGCGCGAGGTGCGCGAGGAGGCCGGCGTCGACGCCGACCTGGTCGAGAAGCTCGGCGACGTGCGCTACTTCTACCAGCGCAAGGGCAAGCGGATCCTCAAGCGCGTCACGTTCTTCCTCTTCGACTACCGCTCCGGCGATCCCGCCGACCACGACGACGAGGTCGAGGAGGCCCGTTGGATGGACTTCGACGAGGCCGCGCGGAGACTCTCCTACGCCGGCGAGCGCGAGATGGTGCAGCGCGCAAAGTCGGCGATCGCCCGCGATCGGTAGGGTGAGCGCGATGCAGGTCCTGAACTTCTACTCCTCCGTCTTCGGCGACCAGCTCAAGAGCGGCCGCAAGACCGCGACGATCCGCCTCGGCGACAAGTCGCACCGGTACCGCAAGAACGACTGCGTGCTCGTCACGATCGGCTTCCAGTACTCGCCGCGCGAGCGGATCTTCCACGCCGTGATCGACTCCGTCGAGGTCAAGCGCGTGCGCGACCTCAGCCCGCGCGAGATCGAGCACGACAACCCGGAGTTCCGGCGCACCGAGGAGATGGTGAAGTTCCTCGAGCAGATCTACGACCGCGAGGTCGGGCTCGACGACACCGTCACGGTCGTGCGCTTCTCGCAGATCATCGACGACCCGCCCGCCGTCCGAGACCGCATTCACGGTCTCGGAGGCGCCCGCAACTAGCCGTCGGCTAGTCGATCGCGGCGACGACCGGCTCGTCGGCGGAGATGCTCTGCTGCTCGACTGGCGGTGCGGCTCTCGGCCGCAGCAGCAGCACGGCCGTGATGCCGCCGACCGCGGCGCAGGCGGCGGCGATCACGAAGGCGAGCTGGTAGCCGCTCGTCAGTGCGGAGATCGCGCTGTGGTGGCCGTCGGTGAGCGACTTCGTGTGGCTCGTCGCGACGGTGCTGAAGACCGCCAGGCCGAGCGCGCCCGAGAGCTGCTGGGAGACGTTCACGATGCCGGAGCCGAGCCCGGCGTCCTCGCGCGGCATTCTTGCCATCGCGATCGTCAGCAGCGGCATGAAGGCGGTCCCCATCCCCAGGCCCATCAGGATCAGGCCGAAGAAGAACGTCGGGAAGTAGCCGCTGTGCACGCCGACGCGGGAGAGCAGCAGCAGCCCGAGCGTCGCGGAGATCGTGCCCGGGACGAGCACGCGGAACGGTCCGAAGCGGCCCATCAGTCTCGCCGTGATGCCGGTCGAGAGGATCGCCACGCACGCCGTCATCGGCAGGAAGCCGACGCCGATCTGGATCGGGCTGAAGCCACGCACCCGCTCGAGGTAGAGCGCGCCGAGGAAGAAGACGGCCCACATCGCGGAGGCCAGCAGCGAGCGCACGAGGCTCGACGTCAGCAGCCCCGGAATTCTCAGGATCCGCAGCGGCATGATCGGGTTCTTGAGTCGCGACTCGAGGATGAAGAAGACGACCGCGAGCGCGACCGCGACGGCGCCGAAGCCGAGCGTGTGCGCCGAGCCCCAGCCGTGGCTGCTGGAGGTGACGATCGCGTAGATGCCGACCATCAGCGAGGCGGTCACGAGGATCGAGCCGGCGACGTCGACGCCCTGGCGGATGCCGATCCCCTCGTCGCGCTCGATCAGTCTGGAGCCGGCCAGCAGGACGGCCGCGCCGATCGGGATGTTGACGAAGAAGATCCAGTGCCAGTTGATCGACTGCGTCAGCAGGCCGCCGGCCAGGAGGCCGAGCGAGCCGCCGTCGACGGCGACGAAGATGTAGGCGCTCATCGCTCTCGCGCGCTCGGCGGGTCTCGGGAACTC
>JAATFK010000093.1 GCA_015655225.1 Solirubrobacterales bacterium
GCGCGCTCGGGGTCGCGGTCGGCGACGATCACGGCGGCGCCCTCGGAGGCGAGCCGCCAGGCGGCCGCGCCGCCGATCGCACCGCCGCCGCCGGTGACGAGCGCGGCACGTCCGGAGAAGCGGGCGGCGGATGGCGGCGTCATCGTCATGCGCCCGTCTCGCGGTCGTAGTCGCGCCAGCCGTGGCGCGGCAGGACGCCGAGCAGCCGGCCGGCGGCGGTCGTGTCGAGCAGGGCGCTGTGGCCCGGCAGCGGGCGGCGCAGCTCGACGGCGCCGAACGTCTCGCGGATCAGGGGCTCGGTCTCGGCCTCGGCGAAGCTGTCGGCGGCGCTGAGGTAGACCGCGACGTGCCCGCTGACGGGCGCGAAGAGCGCCGCCAGGAACGCGTCGGCGGCGTCGCGCACGTCGAGGTAGGCCCACAGGTTGGCGGCCGCGGCGCGCGGGTCGCGGCGCGCGCCGATCTCGCGCGCGAACGTCTCCGGCGTCTGCAGCCACGGCATCCGCAGGCTGATCGCGGTCAGGTCCGAGCGACGCGTCGCGGCCGTGACGATCTCCTCCGTCAGCAGCTTGGAGAGCGCGTACGCCTCCTGCGGGGCGAGCGGGTGCGCCTCGTCGATCGGCAGGTAGCTCGGCGTCAGCGGGCGCGGGTTGAACGGCCAGCCGAGGACGCTGAACGACGACGCGTTGACGAACCGGCGCAGGCCGTGCAGGACTGCGGCCTCGGCGACGTTCGCCGCCGCCAGCACGTTCGTCCGCAGCACGACCGACGAGGGCCTGCCCGTCGGCCGGGGGATCGCGGCGGCGTGCAGCACCGCCTCGGCGCCCGCGAGCGCCTCGATCGCCTCCCCCAGCTCGGTCAGGTCCGCGCACAGGAAGGGCGCCGCGACCGGCGCCGGCGGGGCGACCGCGTCGACCCCGCGGGTGTCGTGCCCGGCCTCCAGCAGCGCCGTCAGCAGGTGGCTGCCGAGCAGCCCGGCCGCGCCGGTGACGACGACCGCCACGGCGCCGGCTCCGGCTCGAGGCGCGCTGGGCGCGGGTCCATCGCCGCGATGATCGCCTCCGCCAGCTCGAGGTCGGCGAGGCCGCCGGCGAGCGGCGTGCGCGGGGTCGCCTCGCCCCGGATGCAGCCGGCGAAGTGCAGCCATTCGAGCCGGAAGAGGCTCGCGTTCGAGACCGGCGTGACGCGCTCGGACGCGCTCGCCCCGTCGGCCTCGCGCACCCGCAGCAGCGTCGGCGCGTGGCGGATGTAGGGGTTCGGGAACTCGAGCCGCAGCTCGGCGTCCTCGCCGTGGACCGAGAGCCACTCGTCCCACCACTCGTACGACGTGCCGACCCCGATCTCCAGGACGCACGGCACCCCGCCGGGATAGTCGAGCAGCGCCAGCAGCTGGTCGTCGCCACGCCCCAGGGCGAAGCGGACCCGCTCGGGCGAGCCGAGCGTGCCGCGCAGGACCGCGAGGTCGTGGCTGCCGAGCATCAGCAGCAGCAGGTACAGCTCGCCGTAGCCGGCGCGGTCGGGTCCGAGCGCGTCCGCGATCCGCCCCGCCGCGTCGCGGCGCCCGGCGCTCAGCACGTCGGCGGGCACGTCGTCGCCGCGGAACTCCGTGTAGAGGTCTCCGTAGCGGTCGAAGCGCCCGGCGAAGTCGTGGACCTGGATCGCGCGCAGCCCGCGCAGCGTCGCGAGGCGCTCGACGAAGCGCTCCAGCGCCGGGTCGTAGAGCTTCATGTAGCCGACGAGCGCGACGACGTCGGCCTCCCGCGCCGCGGCGACGAGCGGTCGCGCCTCGGCCGCGGTGAACGCGAGCGGCTTCTCCACCAGGACGTGCTTGCCGGCGGCGATCGCGGCCGCCACGACCGGCGCGTGGTCGTAGGTGCAGACGACGACGGCGTCGATCCCGTCATCGGCCAGCAGCTCCCGGTAGTCGGTCGTGCGCGTCGCGACGCCGTAGCGCTCGCCGAGGTACGCGAGCGTCGTCGGCGAGAGGTCGCAGAGGCCCGCGATCGCGAACTCGTCCAGCTCGTGCAGGAGCGGCAGGTGCATCAGCTGCGCGATCTGGCCGCAGCCGATCACGCCGACGCGGATCGGGGCTTCGCCACGGCCGCTCATCGCAGCAGCGCTCCCGCGTCGATCAGCTGGGTCGTGCCGGTCACGAAGCGCGCCTCCTCCGAGCAGAGCCAGCGGATCGCGTAGGCGATGTCGAGCGGCTCCATCCGCACGTCGCTGAGCGGCAGGCCGAGCGTCTCGCCGACGCCGGGCGCGGTCGCCTCCCACGCCTCGGCGGCGGGGTTCGTCGTCATCTCCGTCGTCGTGCCGCCGGGGTGGACCGTGTTCACGCGGATGCGCTCGGGCGCCAGCTCCAGCGCGAGGCTTCTCATCAGCCCGACGAGGCCGGCCTTCGCCGCGCTGTAGTGGCCGATCGTCGGCAGCGGCTTCAGTCCCGCGGAGGAGGAGACGATCACGATCGAGCCGCCGCGGCCGCCGTCGAGCAGCGCGGGGATCGTCGCGCGGCAGGTGTTCCAGGTGCCGGTCAGCGTGACGTCGAGCATCGTCTGCCACTGCTCCTCGGTCGCCTGCCACGTGCTCTGCGGCCAGCTGGCGATGCCGGCGTTCGCGACCACCAGGTCGAGGCCGCCGAAGCGAGCGACCGCGTCCGCCGTCGCCTGCCGCAGCGCGTCCACGTCGCGGACGTCGGCGCGCGCGGCGAGCGCCTGGCCGCCGGCGTCGGTGATCTGGCGGACGGTCTGGTCGAGGTCGTCGGGCGCGGCGGTGTCGTAGGTCAGCCCCTCCACCGGACGGGCGAGGTCGCTGGCGAGCACGCGCGCGCCGGCCGCCGCGAGCGCGACCGCCGTCGCGCGGCCGATGCCGCGCGCGGCGCCGGTGACGAGCGCCGTTCTGCCGTCGAGGTCGATCATCCGGCCGCCTCCCCGCCGTCGACGTCGAGCACCGCGCCGGTGACGAACGAGGCGCCGCGTCCGAGCAGGAACGCGATCCCCTCCGCGGCCTCCTCCGGGCGGCCGACGCGGCCGAGGGCCGTGCGGCGCGCGAGCTTGGCGGCGTGCTCCTCGGGCGTCTCGTCGGGTCGCCGGCGGCGCAGCATCGGGGTGTCGATCGGCCCCGGGCTGACGCAGTTGACGCGGATGCCGGACGGTCCCAGCTCGCGCGCGGCGGAGCGGCTCCAGTGGATCAGCGCCGCTCTCGACGCCGAGTAGGCGGTGAAGTCGACCGCGCCGCGGCGCGCCGCGGCGGAGGCCGTCACGACGACGGAGGCGTCGGGCGAGTCGCGCAGCGCCGGCAGCGCCGCGCGCGTCAGCAGAGCCGGCGCGACGACGTTGACGGCGAGCGTGTCCCGCCAGAGCGGCGGGTCCGTGTCGGCCAGCGACGCGTACTCGGCGACGCCAGCCGTGACCGCGAGGCCGTCGAGCCCGCCGACGGCCTCCACGGCGGAGGCGACCGCCGCCTCGCAGGCGTCCGGGTCGCGCACGTCGGCGGCGATCTCGCCGCCGACGACGTCGATCGCGGCGACCCGCGCCCCGCGCTCGCGCAGCAGCGCGACGAGCGCCGCCCCGATCCCGGAGGCGGAGCCCACGACGGCGATCCGCAGCCCGTGCAGCGGCGTGTCAGGCACGGGTCGGCTCCTCGATCCGCGACGGTCCCGCCGCACACAGCAGGTCGACGACCGGCTCCGCGAAGGCGGTGTCGCACTCCAGCACGACGCGGCAGCGCGCGCCCTCCTGCTCCGGATAGCCCTGGTAGCACCCGCGCAGGTCGAAGATCGTCTGCCCGCGTCCGGGTCCCTCGCTGTCGTCGACCGTCGCGTGGACGGTCGGGGCGAGCGTCGGCTCCAGCACTCCGGCGGCGACCGCGACCGCGAGCACGTCGTGCATGCACGAGCTGCGCTCGCCGAACGCCTCGGCGGCGAAGTAGTCGAAGTAGAAGTCGAGGATCCGCCCGACGTAGTTCGCGATCCCGCCGGCCGCCAGCAGCCGCTGCCGGTGGGCCTCGGTCAGCAGCGTGCGCATCGTCACGTCGAGCGGGACGACGGTCAGGTCCCAGTCGGCCGCGAAGACCGCTCTGCCGGCCTCCGGGTCGTGCCAGATGTTCGCCTCCGCGACGGCCGTGCGGTTGCCCGGCGCGAACGCCGCGCCGCCCATGATCGTCACGCCGCGCAGCAGCGACGGCAGCTCCGGGCAGAGCCCGAGCGCGACCGCGACGTTCGTCATCGGCCCGACCGCGACCAGCTCGATCTCGCCCGGATGCTCCCGTGCGAGCGAGACGATCAGCTCGGCCGCCGGGACCGGCGCGACCGGCGCCCGGAAGCTCGTGTCGCCGACGTTGCCCTGGCCGTCGTCGCCGTGGACGAAGTGCCCGTAGTGGGCCGGACCGCCGGTCAGTGGGCCGGCCGCGCCGGAGGCGACCGGGATCTCGGGGCGCCCGGCCATCGCGAGCGCGTGCAGCGTGTTGCGCGTCGCCTGCTCGACCTCGACGTTGCCCCACACGCCGCACGCGCCGACCAGCTCGACCGCCGGGTGCAGCGCCGCGTAGAGCAGCGCGATCGTGTCGTCGACCCCGGTGTCGACGTCGAGGATGATCTTCGTCGGGCTCGTGGCGGCGCTCATGCGCTCAGCTCCAGGCCGAGCGTGTCGCGCACGTAGGCGATCGATTCGAGCGCACTCGTCTCCGCCGTTCTGGCGGAGACGTCCAGCTCGATGATCGCGAGCCCGTCGTAGCCGGACGCGAGCAGCGCGTCGGTCATGCCGGGAAGGTCGACGACGCCGGCGCCCAGCTCGCAGAACGCGGCATAGCGGGCCGGACCGACGAGGCCGTCCGGCGGTCCCGTGTCCTTGTAGTGGACGTAGCGGATCGCGGCCCCGTAGTCGCGCACGACGGCGACCGGGTCCGAGCCGGAGAGCACGAGGTGCGCGGGGTCGACGCAGAGGCCGCAGCGGTCGGCGTCGAGACGGTCCATCACCTGGTCGAGCTGCTCCCGCGTCTCGACGAACGTGTCGAGGTGCGCGTGGTAGGCGGCCGTCACGCCCAGCTCGCGCGTGGTCGAGCCGATCCGCTCGAGCGCGCGGCAGAAGGCGTCGTAGTCGTCCGCCGTGTGCGGCTCGCCCGGGCGGGCCGGCGGCCCGCCCCCGAGCACGAGGACGGGCGAGCCGAACCCGACCAGCAGCCGCGCGATCGCCGTCAGCGAGTCGTGCTCCAGCTCCCACGTCGCCGGGTTGATCAGCTCCGTGTTGCAGTAGAGCGAGGAGAGCCGCAGCCCCAGCTCCTCCTGCACCCGCGAGAACAGCGCGAGCCGCGCGAGGAACGGGATGTCGTTGTCCGCCTGGGGCGGACCGACCTCGCCCGAGCGCATGAAGCGCCGGGCGAAGTCGTTCGAGAACTCGTTGCGGGCGAGCGCCTCGAACCAGCCGAAGCCGGAGTCCGCGAGGAACCGCAGCCCCGGCTCCAGCTCGAGTCCCCCGAGGTCCCAGGAGTTGAGGTGGTAGCCGAAGCTGAACCGTTGCGGCGGGCTGCTCACGAGGTGGCGCTCCCGCCCTGCGTCCCGCCGCACTGCGTGAGGTACTGGTATCTCTTCGCCTCGGTCGTGTTGACGTTGGCGGGAGTCAGCAGCATCGTCGGGGTGTTCGCGATTCTGGCCGACGACGGCACGGGACCGCCCTTCGGGTGGGCGCGCACGTAGTCTACCGCCGCTCTGACCGACAGCTGGCCGGAGAGGTAGGGCGACTGGGCCATCGTCGCGGCGAGCTTGCCCTCCTTCAGCAGCGTGATCTGCTGCGGGCTGGAGTCGAACGAGATCTGCTTGATGCGGTCGCCCGCCTTCGCCGCCGCGATCGCGGAGGCGCCACCGACGGCCTCCGGGCCGGAGGTGGTGTAGACGAGCTTGAGGTCGGGGTTGGCCTGGATCAGCGACGCGGTGACGGACGCCGCTCTGGCGGAGCTGTTCTGCGAGTACTGCGGCGAGAGCACCTTGAGGTTCGGGTATCTCTGCTTCAGCAGCGGGACGAGGCCCGTGTAGCGGTCGCTGTCGGTCTTGTTGCCGGTCGTGTCGGCGACGATCGCCATCGTCCCGGTGCCGCCGGTGAGTCTGCCGATCTCGTCGACGAGCGAGTTGCCGCCCGAGAGGAAGTCGGTGATGTAGGTGATCAGGCCGTCCGGCGGGTCGAGTGTCTCGCCCGAGAGCGCGACCGGGATCCCCTTCTTCATCAGCGGCCGCACGGCGCCGCCGAAGCCGGTGTTGGAGAACGGCGCCAGCACCATCGCGTCGGGGTTCGTGATCGACGCGGCGCTGAAGGCGGAGATCTCCTTCGCGACGTCGTTCTGCGTCGGTCCCGTCCACTTCAGGTTGACGCCGAGCGTCTTCGCCTCGTCCTGCGCGCCGCACTTGATCGTGACGAAGTACGAGTCGTTCACGAGGGCGGCGACGAACGCGACGTTGAGCTTCTTGCTGCCGCCGCTCGACGACGACGAGCTGTCACTGCTGGAGCTGCTGCTGCTGCCGCACGCGGCCATCGTGGATGCGAGCGCGAGTGCCGCTAGCGCGGCCCCGACATGAGCCTTCTTGAGCATGGTCCTGGGTTCCTCTCAGGGACGTGACGGGTCTGACGGAGGTTGGATGGACGAGACGGTTGGGGGACGGTGCGGCGTCCGCGGCGGCTCACCGCCGCAGACGCAGCCTCAGGCCGCCGGGAGTGCGACGCTGGTCGAGGTTGACTGCCGCGATCAGGACTACCCCGACCGCGATCAGCTGGTAGAAGGCGGAGAGGCCGATCACGACGAGGCCGTCCTGCAGGATCACCGCGAGCAGCGTGCCCGCGAGCACCCCGCCGAGCGAGACACGCCCGCCGTACAGGCTGGTGCCGCCGATCACGGCGGCCGTGATCGCCGCCAGGCCGTCGTTCTGATGGCCGGCGAGGTTGGTCGTCGCGAAGCGCGTCAGGTCGATGAACCCGGCGAGCCCCGCCATCGCGCCGACGAGCATGAACGCGGCGATCAGGTGGGCGTCGACCTTCAGGCCGGAGCGCTCCGCGGCGCCGCGGTTGGAGCCGAGCGCGAGCAGGCGCAGCCCGAAGCGGGTCGAGCGGAAGAGGATCCACGTCACCAGCCAGAGCGCGAGGGCGATGAACGCCGGAAGCGGGATCCCGATGAGGTTGCGGATGCCGAAGTCGTCCTGCAGCGACGCCGGGATGTCCGAGAGGTCGGTGCCGCTCGTCGCGATGTTCGCGATCCCGGTCGCGATCCCCATCGTCGCGAGCGTCGCGATCAGCGAGGTGACCCGCAGCTTCGTCACCACGAGGCCGTTGACGAGGCCGATCGCCGCGCCGGTCCCGAGGCACGCGAACAGTCCGATGATCGCCGCGACGGCGGTGCCGGAGCCGGCGAGGGCGATGATCACCTTGCCGCCGAAGACGGATGACAGGAGCAGTCCCGCGCCAAGCGAGAGGTCGATCTCGCCCGCGCCCAGCAGGAGCGAGATCCCGACTGCCAGAATCAGGGCTTCCGCCGCGTCCAGTCCCAGCACCCGGAAGCTGCTGGCCGTGAGGAACGAGCCGTTCTCCGAGAGGGCCCCGAACAGCAGGACCAGCAGGATGTCGACCACGAAGATCCACAGTGCGGTCGTCGAGCCGAGCGCCCGCAGGCGCGCCGGGAGCGCGGGCGGCGCCGAGCCGGAGGAGGACGTCGTCGGCTGCTCCGCCGCGGTGGTCGAGTCGGCGCTGCTCATCGATGACCTCCGACGTGCTCGTGGTATCCGACCATCGCGTCGACCACGTCGCGGCGAGAGATCTCGCTGCTCGGCCGCGCCATCGCGACGGTGCCGTGGCGCAGCACCACGACCTGGTCCGCGACGTCGAGGATGCGGGGGATGTCGTGCGAGATGACCATCACCGCGAGGCCGCGGTCGGCGGTCGAGCGGATCAGCTCGCAGACGATGTCGCTCTGGGTCGTCCCGAGCGCCGCGGTCGGCTCGTCCATCAGGATCCCGGCGTTGCTCCACATCGCCGCGCGGGCGACGGCGACCGCCTGCTTCTGGCCGCCGGAGAGGTCGCTGACCGGGATCCGGACCGACGGGAGGTTGATCCGCAGCTCCGAGAGCGCGGCGTCGGCACGGTCGGCCATCTCCCGGCGGGAGACGACGCCCAGCAGCCGGCGCCAGTCGGTCGCGAGCACCTCGCGGCCGAGGAACATGTTCTCCAGCACGGAGAGGTCGGGCGCCAGCGCGAGGTCCTGGTGCACGGTCGTGATCCCGAGCGCCTCGGCGTCGCGGATCGAGTGCAGTTCGATCGGTCCCGCGGGCGTCTCGAGGTGACCCTCGTCGGGGGTCACGACTCCGCACATGCACTTCGTGAGGGTCGACTTGCCGGCTCCGTTGTCGCCGAACAGCGCCACGACCTCGCCGCGACGCAGCTCGAGCGAGACGTCATGGAGGGCTCGCACGTGCCCGTAGGACTTGCCGATCCCGTGCGCCGAGATGACCGGTTCGCCTGGCGCCGACCGCACGAGGACGTGCTCGTCGGGCGGACCGTCAGGCGTGTCGTCGCTCGGTTGGCTCACTCGTTCTTCCCTTCCGCATGTTTGCTATCCGCAAACGGCGTTCGCGTATAGTGACAACCTAACCGGGCCCTTCCGGGCTGTCCAGCTCCATGGGTCCAGAGGTGACCTTCCAAATGGCCGAACCGACCGTTGGTGCACCTGCCGGAGGCCGCGTGATCGTCGTCGGGTCGGTGAACGCCGACTGGGTCGTGGCGGTCCCACGCCTGCCCGGGCCCGGCGAGACCGCCCTCGGCGGCGACGTCGAGCATCACCACGGCGGCAAGGGCGCGAATCAGGCGGCCGCCGCGGCGCGCGCGGGCGCCGGCGCGTCGGTCGTGCTCGTGGCGGCCGTCGGCGAGGACGAGAGCGGCGAGCGGGAGCTGGCCGCGCTCGCCGCGGACGGCGTCGACGTCTCGCTCGTCGCCCGGATCGCCGGCGTCGCGACCGGGCTGGCGATGATCACCGTCGCCGGGGACAGCGAGAACCAGATCGTCGTCGCCTCAGGCGCGAACGCCCGGCTCGACGGCGCGCTCGTCGCCGCCGCGCTCGGCCGGCTGGACCCGCCCCTCGCTTCGGACGACGTGGTCCTCGCCTGCAACGAGGTCGGCGACGAGGCGATCGCCGCCGCGCTCGCGGCCGCCGGTCACGCCGGCGCGACCGCGCTCCTCAACCCGGCGCCGGCCCGGCCGCTTCCCCCCGAGGTGCTGGAGCGGCGCCCGCTGCTGACCCCGAACGAGCACGAGGCCCGCACGCTCGCCGACCGCGACGGCGTCCCCGAGGCGGCGCGGGCCCTTCACGCGCTGACCGGCGCGCCCGTGCTCGTGACGCGCGGCGCGGCGGGCGCGCTCCTCCTCGGCGCCGGCGATCCGCTCGCGATCCCCGCCCCGCCGACCACCCCGGTCGACACCACCGGCGCCGGCGACGTCCTCAACGGCGTCCTCGCCGCCCGTCTCGCCGCCGGCGACGAGCTGCCGGAGGCAGCGCGGCGCGCGGTCGCGGCAGCGAGCCGCGCGACCGAGTGGCGCGGCGCGCGGGAGCCGTAGCCAGCCCCTCACACCCCCAGCAGGTGCTCCACCACGAGCTGGTCGAGCCGCTCGTTCGCGTAGCCGCGCGCGGCGAGCGCGTCCACGTCGAACGTCTCCTCCCGCAGCCCGCGCAGCGCCTCCGCGCTGTAGCCGCCCTCGACCGTCGGCAGTCCGAGCGTCCCTGCTCCGGCCGCCTCCAGCGCCGCCGCCACGCGCGGATCGGCGTCGAACGCCCGCGCCTTCTCGGCCAGGATCAGGTAGGTGCGCATGCAGCCGGCGGCGAACTCCCAGATGCCGTCCTCGTCCTCGACGCGGAGCGGGTGGGCGTCGAAGTGCAGCGGCCCGTCGTAGCCGCTCGACTCCAGCAGCCGCACGAGCAGGAACGCCTCCTTCAGGTCCTCCTGGCCGAAGCGCAGATCCTGGTCGAAGCGCCCGCCGCGCTGGGCGTTCAGGTCGATGTGGAAGAGCTTGCCGGCCCACAGCGCGAGCGAGACGGCGTGGAGGAAGCTGAGCCCGGCGATCGTCTCGTGCGCGATCTCGGGGTTCACGCCGACCATCTCCGGATGCTCCAGCCGGTCGATCAGCGCGAGCGCGTGCCCGACGGTCGCGACGAAGCTGTCGCCGCGCGGCTCGTTCGGCTTCGGCTCCAGCGCGAGCCGCAGCTCGTAGCCCTGGTCGCGCACGTAGCCGCAGAGGAAGTCGAGCGCCTCCTTGTAACGCTCGAACGCGTCGGTCGCCGGCTTCGCGGCCGCCACCTCGCTGCCCTCGCGCCCGCCCCAGAAGACGTAGATCGGCGCGCCCAGCTCCGCCCCGAGGTCGATCGCGTCGACCGTCTTGCGCAGCGCGAAGCGGCGCACGTCGCGGTCGTTGGAGGTGAACGCGCCGTCTCTGAAGATCGGGTGCGTGAAGAGGTTCGTGGTCGCCATCGTCACGCGCATGCCGGTCTCCGCGAGCGCCTCGCGGAAGCGCGCGACGAGCCGGTCCCGCTCGGCCGCCGAGCTGCCGAACGGGATCAGGTCGTTGTCGTGCAGGCTGACGCCGGCGGCGCCGAGCGCTCCCAGCCGCTTGACGCTCTCGACCGGGTCGAGCGGCGGCCGCGTCGGGTCCCCGAACGGGTCGCGGCCGACCTGGCCGACGGTCCAGAGACCGAACGAGAAGCGGTGGTCGCGCGTGGGCGCGTACGTGGACATGGCGGAGCCCTTCGTCGGCGGTGTCGTCTCGGACGACAACGCTATCCAGGCGCGCCGACGCGCGCGCGTTCGTCCGTCAGGACTGGGACGAGGCGGACGCGTCGACCACCGCGGGCGCGCTGATCTCGCGCTTGAGGATCTTGCCCGTCGGTCCTCTCGGCAGGCTCTCCACCAGCCAGACGTGGCGCGGGTACTTGTAGGCCGCGACCCGCTCCTTCACGAAAGCGCGCAGCTCGTCGGGCTCGGCGGCGGCGCCGGGCTTGAGCGCGACGGCGGCGCCGATCTCCTCCCCGAGGTCGTCGTCGGGCACGCCCACGACCGCCGCCTCGGCGACCGCCGGATGCTCGTAGAGCACCTCCTCGATCTCCCGCGGGTAGACGTTGTAGCCACCCCGGATGATCATGTCCTTCTTGCGGTCGACGATGAAGAAGAAGCCGTCCTCGTCGGCGCGCGCGAGGTCGCCCGTGTGGAGCCAGCCGTCGCGCAGCGCGGCAGCGGTCGCCTCCGGCTGGCGCCAGTAGCCCTTCATCACGTTGTGGCCCCGGACGACGATCTCCCCCACCTCGCCGGTCTCCACCTCGGCGCCGTCCTCGTCGAGCAGCCGCAGCTCGACGCCGTCGATCGGGGTCCCGATCGAGCCGACCTTGCGGTCCCGGTCGGGATGGTTGAACGACGCGACCGGCGAGGTCTCCGAGAGCCCGTAGCCCTCCAGGATCACGCAGCCGAACGCCTCCTCGAACGCGCGCAGCACCTCGCCCGGCATCGCCGAGCCGCCGGACGCGCAGAGCCGCAGCGTCGAGACGTCGAAGCGCTCCTTGTCGGGCAGGTGCAGCAGCGCCGAGTACATCGTGGGGACGCCCTCGAAGATCGTCACCTTGTCGCGCTGCACGATCTCGAGCGCCTTCTCGGGATCGAAGCGCGGCAGCAGCGTGAGGGTGCCGCCGCCGGCGACGCACGTGTTGAGCGTGCACGTCTGGCCGAAGGAGTGGAAGAGAGGAAGCGCGCCGAGGACGACGTCGTCGGGCTGGACCTGGATCACCGACGCGAGCGTCGTCTCGACGTTCGCGAGCAGGTTCGCGTGGCTCAGCTCGGCGCCCTTCGGTCTCCCCGTCGTGCCGGAGGTGTAGAGCAGGACGGCGGTGTCGTCGTCCTCGACCTCGGCCACCTCGCGGCGCGGCTCGGCGGCCATCACCTGCTGCTCGAACTCGCCCGGGACGACCTCGATCAGCTCCGACCCGGCCTCCTTCGCGCCGGGCGCGGCGGCGTCGGTGAAGCCGTTCCAGGCGAACAGGAGCTTCGCGCCGGAGTCGCTCAGGTAGTAGGCGACCTCGCGCTCTCTCAGCAGGACGTTCATCGGCACGACGATGCCGCCGGCGCGCAGGATCCCGTAGTAGACGAGCGGGAAGTGCGGGACGTTCGGGAGCATCAGCCCGACGCGGTCGCCCGGCTGGAAGCCGTGCGCGGCCAGCAGCCCCGCGACGCGGGCGCTGCCCTCGTCGAGGATCCCGTAGGTGAGAACGAAGTCGTCGAGCTTGACGGCCGGCCGGTCAGCGCCGCCGGCGGCGGTCTTCGTCAGCAGGCTTGCGAGATTCCGCCCCATGTTGCTCCTCAGGTCGACGTGCCGACCGCGCGTGCAGGCGCCTCTCCCCACAGCTGTTCGAGGCGATAGAACTCGCGCGTCTCCGGCGTGAACACATGAACGACTACGTCCAGATAGTCCAGCAATACCCACTGCGCCTGCGGCAGTCCCTCGACGCGGCGCGGCAACATGCCGTGATCGCGCTTCAGGCCCTCCTGGATGCCGTCGTGGATCGCCTTCACCTGACGGTCGGTGTTGCCGCTCGCGATCACGAAGTAGTCGGCGTAGCCGAGCACCCCGCGCAGGTCGAGCTCGATGATGTCGATCGCTCTTCTGTCGTAGGCGTAGCCGACGATCGCCTCCGACAGCTCGGCTCCGGTCATCTCTGCTTCGGTCATCATCATGCGGTCTCCTTTCGCGCAGGTGCGCGATACAGCCCGTGCTCGGCGATGTAGCGCTCGACGCGATCGGGGACGAGGTAGCGGATCGGGTGGTCGTGCGCGATGTGCTCTCGGACCAGCGAGGACGAGACGTCGATCCGCGGCATCTCGAAGAAGACGACGCGGTCGGCTCCCGCGAGCGGCCGCAGCCGGCGCTCGATCTCGTCGCGCTGAGCGCCGCGCCGCTCGGCGACGGCGAGCGTCGCCAGTGACAGCACGGCTTCCGGCTCCCGCCAGGTCGGCAGGCTCGTGGCCATGTCGCCGCCGACGATGAACGTCAGCTCGTCCTGCGGTTCGCGCTCGCGCAACGCCCTCAGGGTATCGACCGTGTAGGACCGTCCCGGACGGTCGAGCTCCAGGCGCGAGACGGCGAAGCGCTCGTCGTCGGCGACCGCGAGGCGGCAGAGCTCGAAGCGGGCTTCCGCGTCGGCGTCGCCGTCCTGCAGCTCCTTGTGTGGCGGGGCGCCGGCGGGCATCAGCACGACACGATCGAGGTCGAGCCGGACGAACGCCTCCTGGGCGCAGACGAGGTGCGCCAGATGGGGCGGGTTGAACGTGCCGCCGAGGATGCCGATGCGCATGCGGACGGGCCGGACCGGATCAGGAGCGAACCTGTCCGGTGCCCTCCACCAGGTACTTGAACGTGCACAGCTCGCGCAGCCCGATCGGGCCGCGGGCGTGCAGCTTCTGCGTCGAGTTGCCGATCTCGGCGCCCATGCCGAACTCGCCGCCGTCGGTGAAGCGGGTCGAGGCGTTGACGTAGACGCAGGCGGCGTCGACGCGCAGCTGGAAGGCGCGGGCGGCGGCCGTGTCCTGCGTGACGATCGCCTCCGAGTGGCCGGAGCCGTAGCGGCCGACGTGGGCGATCGCCTCGTCGAGCGAGCCGACGACGCGGACCGCGAGCGTCAGCGCCAGGTACTCGGTCTCCCAGTCCTGCTCGGTCGCCTCGGCGACGGCGATCTCGTGGGCGCTGGCGATCGCGCGGGTGTGGTCGTCGCCGCGCAGCTCGACGCCGGCCTCGGCGAGGGTGCGCAGGGCGCGCGGCAGGAAGGAGGCGGCGGCGTCGGCGTGAACCAGCAGCGTCTCGGCGGCGTTGCAGGCGGACGGCCGCTGGACCTTCGCGTTGAAGGCGATCGCCTCGGCCGCGTCGAGGTCGGCGGACGCGTCGACGTAGACGTGGCAGTTGCCGGAGGCGGCGTAGATCACGGGGACCGTGGCGACCGCCTTGAGCGCCGCCTTCAGGCCCTCGCCGCCGCGCGGGAAGATCAGGTCGACGACGCCCTCCTGCGTCGCCAGCTCGGCCAGCTCGCCCCGGCCGCCGCCACCGACGAAGGCGATCGCGCCGTCCGGGACGCCGGCCGCCCCGGCGGCCTCGGTCGCGATCGCGGCGAGGACGCGGTTCGAGTGCAGGGCGCTGGAGGAGCCGCGCAGGACGACCGCGTTGCCGGACTTGAGGCAGAGGGCGGCGGCGTCGATCGTCACGTTCGGGCGTGCCTCGTAGACGACCGCGACGACGCCGAAGGGGACGCGCACGCGGCGCACGTCGACGCCGTTCGGGAGGCGGTGGCCGTCGATCGTCTCGCCGACCGGGTCGGGGAGCGCGGCGATCTGACGGGCGCCGTCGGCGATCGCGGCGATGCGCCCTTCGTCGAGCCGCAGACGATCCAGCAGAGCGTCGCCGATCTCGTTCTCGCGACCGGCCTCGAGGTCGCGGGCGTTGGCCGCGAGGATCTCGGGCGTGCGGGCGATCAGGGCGTCGGCGATCGCGTGCAGGGCGGCGTCCTTGACGCCGGCGCCGAGCAGCGCGAGCTCGCCGGCGGCCTGCTTGGCGGCGGCGCAGATCGCCGCGACCGACGGCGTGGTCGCGCCGACGCGGGTGTCCTCGATGGCTGAGAGCGACATGGGGACAGGGTATCGCCCGCGCGCGGGTGCGTGCCGGGGCCAGCGCCGACGCGGCGCCGGCCCCGGGCAGCGCCTATCCGAACATCGCGCGCGCGGCGGTGCCGGGGGCGAACATCGGCAGCGCGTCGGCCTCCGGGGCGATCCGCAGCTCCAGCAGCGCGGGGCCCGGCTCCGCCAGCGTCTCGGCGACCGCGTCGGCAACCTCGTCGGGTTCGCGGACAGTGTGACCTGCGAGGCCGAACGCCCGCGCCAGCAGCGACCAGTCGGGCGAGGCGCCGAGGTCGACGGCGCTGCGGCGCCCGCCCCAGAACAGGTCCTGCTGCTGGCGGACCATTCCGAGCGAGCCGTTGTGGAGCAGCACGACCTTGACCGGCAGCTCCTCCTCGACGGCGGTCGCCAGCTCCTGCACGTTCATCAGCAGCGAGCCCTCGCCGCTGACGCAGACGACGGTCGCGTCGGGACAGGCGGCCTGCGCTCCCAGCGCGGCCGGCAGGCCGAAGCCCATCGTCCCGTGGCCGCCGGAGCTGAGCCAGCGGCGCGGGCGGTCGAAGCGCAGGCGGTTCGCGGCCCACATCTGGTGCTGGCCGACGTCGGTCGAGACGATCGCCTCGCCGCCGGTCGCCGCCTGCACCGCGTCGAGCACCACGAACGGGTCGATCGCGCCGCCCTCCGGGGTGCCGGGCGCTGGTCCCTCGTGGACGTGCTGCACGCGCCAGCCGTCGATCCGCTCCCACCACGCGGCGAGGCGACCGGGGTCGGGCTCGGGCGAGCGCGCCGCGAGCGCCTCGTCGATCGCCGCCAGCGCGAGCCGGGCGTCGGCGACGATCGGCACGTGCGCGGGGACGAGCTTCGAGATCTCGCTCGGGTCGACGTCCACGTGGATGACCTTCGCGTGCGGCGCGAACTCGGCGACCGCGCCGGTCACGCGGTCGTCGAAGCGCGCCCCGACCGCGATCAGCAGGTCGGCCTCGTCGATCGCCCGGTTCGCCGTGCGCGTCCCGTGCATGCCGAGCATCCCGAGCCAACGGGGGTCGGAGGCGGGGAACGCGCCGAGCGCCATCAGCGTCGTCGTGACCGGCAGGTTCGCCCGCCGCGCGAGCGCCGTCAGCTCGGCCGCGCCATCGGCGTGGACGACGCCGCCGCCGGCGTAGAGCACGGGCCGCCGCGCCGCCGCGATCGCCTCCGCCGCGCGCAGCACCTGACGGCCGTTGGGCCGCGTCTGCGGCTTGTGGCCCGGGAGCCGCGGCGCGTGCGGCGCGCGGTCGCGGGCGGGAGCGCGCGCGACGTCCGACGGCACGTCGACCACGACCGGTCCCGGCCGCCCGGTGCGCGCAAGCTCGAACGCGTCGTGGATCGCCTGCGCGATCTCGTCGGCCGACTCGACCTCGATCGCGTGCTTCACCATCGGCGCCGTCATGCCGATCACGTCCGCCTCCTGGAAGGCGCTCGTGCCGCGCAGGTCGGTGCGGACCTGACCGGTGACGAAGACGGTCGGGGTCGAGTCCATGTAGGCGTCGTAGATCGGCGTCGCGAGGTTGGTCGCGCCCGGCCCGGAGGTCGCGAACGCGACGCCGACCCGGCCGGTCGCCCGGGCGTAGCCCTCGGCCGCGTGGCCGGCACCGGCCTCGTGGCGCATCAGTACGGATCGGATCGAGCCGTCGACGAGCGCGTCGTCGCGCGGCAGGATGGCGCCGCCGGGGATCCCGAAGACGAACTCGACGCCCTCGCGCTCGAAGGCCGCGATAAA
>JAATFK010000599.1 GCA_015655225.1 Solirubrobacterales bacterium
ACGTCATCATCGTCGGCGGCGGACTGGCCGGCTTGTTCTGCGCGCTGAAACTCGCTCCGCGGCCGGTCACGATCGTCGCCGCTGCGCCACTCGGCTCGGGCGCGGCGTCGGCCTGGGCGCAGGGCGGGGTCGCGGCCGCGGTCGGCCTCGGCGACAGCGCCGAGAGCCATGCGGCGGACACGATCGCGGCGGGCGCCGGCATCGTCGATCCGGAGATCGCGGGGCTGATGACCCGCGAGGGGCCGGCCCGCATCGCCGACCTGCTGTCCTACGGCGTGCCGTTCGACCGCGACGCGGACGGCCGGTTGTTACTGTCGCGCGAGGCGGCGCACAGCGAGCGCCGCATCGTGCGCGTCAACGGCGATCTCGCCGGCCGCGAGATCATGACAGCGCTGGTCGCCACCGTCCGCAGGACCCCGTCGATCCGCGTGCTTGAAGGCTTCGTGGCGGACGAGCTGATCACGGAAGGCCGTTTCGTCACCGGCGTGGTCGCACGCCAGCTCGGGGACCTGAGGGCGACCCCGCTCCGGCTCGCGAGCCGCGCCGTGGTGCTGGCGTCCGGCGGCGTCGGCCATCTCTATGCGGTCACGACCAATCCGGTCGAGGCGCGCGGCGGCGGCCTGGCGATGGCGGCGCGCGCGGGCGCCCTGCTCGCCGACCTCGAATTCGTGCAGTTCCATCCGACCGCGATCGCGATCGGCCAGGACCCGGCGCCGCTCGCGACCGAGGCGCTTCGCGGCGAAGGGGCGATCCTCGTCGACCGCGCCGGCCGACGCATCATGGAGGGCGTGCATCCCGACCTCGACCTCGCCCCGCGGGACATCGTGGCGCGGGCGGTCTACGAAGCCGCCCGCTCCGGCGGCGCCTTCCTCGACGCGCGCGACAGCGTCGGCGCGCATTTCGCCGCGCGCTTCCCGACGGTGTTCGCAGCCTGCCGGGCGGCCGGCATCGACCCGGAGCATGAGGTCATCCCGGTGGCTCCGGCGGCGCACTACCATATGGGCGGCGTGCTGACGGACGCGAACGGCCGCACGTCGCTTGATGGGCTCTGGGCCTGCGGCGAGACGGCGTCGACCGGCGCGCACGGCGCGAACCGCCTCGCCTCGAATTCGCTGCTCGAGGCGGTGGTGTTCGGCGCACGCATCGCCGAGGACATACTGGGCCTCGTGCCCGCAGCGCCCGCCCCGGCGCAGGCGAGCACGCTGCAGGTCGTCGCCGGCTCGACCAAGCCGGACGATGCGACCGTCGCCCAGCTCCGCCGGACGATGACCGACTCCGTGGGCGTGGTCCGCGACGGCGCGCGGCTGCGCGGCGCGATCGAGGCGATCAATCGTATCCGCCGGGAGGCGCGCCAGACGGATCTCAGGAACATGGCGACCACGGCGCTCCTCGTCGCAGTCGCGGCCGAGCGTCGGGAGGAGAGCCGCGGCGCGCACTTCCGGTCCGATTTCGACCAGCCGGTCGAGGCGCTGGCGCATCGCTCGACGCTCACGCTCGACGGCGCGCTCGCAGAGCTATCCGAGCCGGATACGCGGCTCGTCGCCTCGTGAGCGCGCCCGCGCCTCTCGACCCGATTTCCGTCCGCCGGGCGGTGGAGGCGACGCTCGCCGAAGACCTCGGCCGGGCCGGAGACATCACGAGCGCGGTGACCATCCCGGCTGACGCGCGGGCCCGCGTCGCGATCGTCTCGCGCGCGAGCGGCCGCCTCGCGGGTCTTCAACTGGCGGAAGCCGCCTTCGTAGCGCTCGACGCTGGCGTCTCGTTCGAGGCCGCGATGGCGGACGGCGCGCGCCTGACGCCCGGCGACGTCGTCGCGCGCATCGAGGGGCCGGCCCGCGCCATGCTCTCGGCCGAGCGGACCGCGCTGAACTTCCTCGGCCATCTCTCGGGCGTCGCGACCGCTACGTCGGTCTACGCCGATCTCATCGGCCATACGCGCGCGAAGATCTGCTGCACGCGAAAGACGACGCCCGGCCTCAGGACCTTCGAGAAATACGCCGTTCGCTGCGGCGGCGGCGTGAACCACCGCTTCGGCTTGGACGACGCGATCCTGATCAAGGACAACCATGTCGCCGTCGCAGGCGGGATCGCGGCGGCGCTCAGGGCCGCGAAGGCCGCAGCCGG
>JAATFK010000015.1 GCA_015655225.1 Solirubrobacterales bacterium
CGCCCGCTGCGCGAGCCGCGCGTGATCGCGAGCCGCCACGGGCTGCTGCGAACGACGATCGTCTCGGCGCAGCGGCGCGTGACGGTCGCCGGGGAGCCGGTGCAGGCGAAGACCTACGACGGCACGTTCGGTGGCCCGACGCTCGTCGTGGCGCCGGGCGACCGCGTCGAGATCACGCTCGTCAACCACCTGCACGAGGCGACCAACCTGCACTTCCACGGGCTCCACGTCTCGCCGCGCGGCCACGCCGACTACATCTTCGTCTCGGTCGCGCCCGGCCACCGCTTCCGCTATGCGTTCCGGATCCCGCGCGACCATCCGAGCGGCACCTACTGGTACCACTCGCACGCCGACATGACCTCCGAGGAGCAGGTCTTCGACGGCCTCTCCGGCGTGCTGGAGGTGAACGGCCTGAAGCAGGAGCTGCCGCCGCGCCTGCGCCACGTGCGCGAGCGGACGCTGGCGCTGCGCGACCTGCAGGTGGTCGACGGCGCGATCGTCTCCTCCGCGATCGACAGCAACGCGCCGACCGAGCGCACGGTCGACGGCCAGCTGCGCCCGACGATCGCGATCCGGCCGGGCGAGACGCAGCTGTGGCGCCTCGCGAACGTCGGCGCCGACGTCTTCTACGACCTGCGGCTCGACGGGCAGCAGTTCCGGGTGATCGCGCAGGACGGCCATCCGGTCGCGACCGCCTGGACGAGCGACAGCCTCGTGCTGCCGCCCGGCAAGCGCTTCGACGTGCTCGTGCGCGGACCACGCAGCGGGAGCGTGCGGCTGCGCACGCTGCTCTACGGCCAGGGCGACGACGTCTATCCGGAGGCGACGCTCGCGACGGTGGTGACCGGCGGGCGCCGGGAGCCGGCGCTGGCGCCGCCGACGCGCGTCTCGTGGCCGAGCGACCTGGCGCGGGCGCACGTCGCGCGCCACCGCACGATCACGTTCTCCGAGAGTCTCGACGGGACCAGATACTTCATCGACGGCCGGACCTACGACGCCCACCGCATCGACCTGCGCGCGAAGCTCGGGACGGTCGAGCAGTGGACGATCCGCAACACGTCCGACGAGCAGCACCCGTTCCACATGCACACCTATCCGTTCCAGGTGATGTCGGTCGACGGCGTGCCGGCGACCTTCACCGGCGACCAGGACGAGGTGATCCTGCCGCCCGAGAGCGAGGTCGTCGTGCGGATCCCGTTCACCGGCTTCACCGGCGTGACGGTCTTCCACTGCCACATCCTCGCCCACGAGGACGCGGGGATGATGGCGACGATCGAGGTCCGGCGCTAGCTGGCCTAGAGGTCGGGCTGGTAGGCGCCGAAGACGTCGCGCATCGCGGCGCAGACCTCGCCCATCGAGGCGCGGTCGAGGAGGGCCTGGCGGATCGGCGGCAGCAGGTTCTCGCTGCCGGAGGCGGCGTCGCGCAGCTCCTGCAGCCGCTTTTGCGTCAGCTCCTGGTCGCGGTCCGCCTTGAACGCGCGCAGGCGCTCGACCTGCGCGTGCTCGGTCGCGGGGTCGACGCGCAGCAGGTCGGGGACCTCGAGGCTCTCGTCGACGAAGCGGTTGACGCCGACGACGACGTCCTGCTCCTGCGCGTAGCGCTCCTGGTAGCCCCAGGCCGACTCCTCGATCTCGTTCTTGATGAACGCGATCGCGTTGACCGAGCCGCCCAGCTCGTCGACCTTCGCGATCAGCTCGCCGGCGCGCTGCTCGATCTCGGTCGTCAGCGCCTCGACGTAGTAGGAGCCGGCGAACGGGTCGACGGTGTCGGCCGCGCCCGACTCGTAGCCGATGATTTGCTGCGTGCGGATCGCGATCTTGGCGGCCGCCTCGGTCGGCAGCGCGAGCGCCTCGTCGAAGCCGTTCGTGTGGAGCGACTGGGTGCCGCCGCAGACGGCGGCGAAGCCCTGCAGCGCGACGCGCACGATGTTGTTCTGCGGCTGCTGCGCCGTCAGCGTGACGCCGCCCGTCTGCGTGTGGAAGCGCAGTCTCAGCGAGCGCTCGTCCCGGGCGCCGAAGCGCTCGCGCATGATCCGCGCCCACATCGCGCGCGCGGCGCGGAACTTGGCGACTTCCTGAAAGACGTTGTTGTGGCCGTTGAAGAAGAACGCGAGGCGCGGCGCGAAGTCGTCGACCGCGAGGCCGGCGTCGAGCGCGGCCTGCACGTAGGCGATCCCGCTGCTGAGCGTGAAGGCGACCTCCTGCACGGCCGAGCAGCCCTTCTCGCGGAAGTGGTAGCCGGAGATCGAGACCGTGTTCCATCTCGGCACGTTCGCCTTGCAGTAGGCGAACAGGTCGGTCGTCAGCCGCATCGAGCCCTCGGGCGGGTAGATGAAGTTCCCGCGCGCGATGTACTCCTTGAGGATGTCGTTCTGGGTCGTGCCGCGCAGCTGCGCCGGCTCGACGCCCTGCTCCTCGCCGACCAGCTGGTAGAGCAGCAGGAGGACGGCGGCGGGCGCGTTGA
>JAATFK010000385.1 GCA_015655225.1 Solirubrobacterales bacterium
CGGTGCCCGCCGGCAGGTGCGAGGTCGGGTCGCTCGGCCCGATCGGGGAGATCCCCCTCGCGCCGGCGCGCAGCGCGCGCTCGAACGCGGCGGCCGTCTCGGGCCGGCCCTCCGGCTCGAGCGCCAGCGCCAGCTCGACCGCCTGCGCGAGCGTCGTGGGGACGTTCGCGTTCAGCTCCTCCAGCGGCAGCGGCGCCTCGCGCTGCTGTCTCAGCGCCAGCTCCGAGAGCGAGGTCGCCTCGTAGGGCAGCCGTCCGGAGAGCAGCTGGTAGGCGACGACGCCGAGCGAGTAGATGTCCGACCGCGGTCCGGCGTCCTCGCCGCGCGCCTGCTCGGGCGCGAGGTAGGCGGCGGTGCCGAGCACCGAGCCGACCTGCGTGATGCTCGACTGCTCGGTCGCCTTCGCGATGCCGAAGTCGGCGAGCTTCACGACGCCGTCGTCGGAGCGCATCAGGTTGCCCGGCTTGACGTCGCGGTGCACGACGCCGTTGCGGTGGGCGTAGTCGAGCCCGCGGCACGCCTGCGTCAGGATCTCGACGCCCTCCTCGACGTCGAGGTGGCCGCGCTCGCGGAGGATCTCCGCGCACGACTGGCCGGTCACGTACTCCATCACGATGAAGTGCTGGTGCTGGGCCTCGTCGAAGCCGAAGTCGAACACCTGCACGATGTTCGGGTGCACGAGCCGCGCCGCCGCGAGCGCCTCGCGGCGGAAGCGCGAGACGAAGGCGGGGTCGTCGGCGAGGTGCTCGGCGAGCAGCTTGACCGCGACATGGCGCTCCAGCCGGCGGTCCAGCGCCAGCTGCACGGTCGACATGCCGCCGACCCCGAGCCGCCGCTCCAGCTCGTAGCGCCCGGCGATGATCCCGCCGACGCTCACTGGCCGCCTCCGGCGCCGCCGCTCGTCCCGTCCGTGCTCGTGGGACCGCCTCTGCCACCCGGCGTCGCGCCGCCGAGGTCGGGAGACGTCTCGGTCCCGCCGCCGCCGTTGCTCGGCGTCGTGGTCGCGCCGCCGTCGGTGTCCGTCGGCGGCGTCGTCTCCGGCGTCGTCTCGGGGGTCGTCTCCGGCGTCGTCGTGGTCTCCGGCGTCGTCTCGGGGGTCGTCGGCGGGGCCGTCAGCGTCGGCGTCGTGGTCGTGGACGGCGGGATCGTCGTGGTCGTCTTGACTGTCGTCGAGGTGCAGCTGCGCGGCGCGAGCTGCTGGATCGTCTTGGCGCCCTGACGCAGGTTCGCGATCAGCTTCGGGTCGACCGACTCGGCCGTCAGCCCGGACGCCTGCCGCGCGAACGCGCTGGCGGCGGCGCGCGCCGCGCCGGGGGAGGCGTTGTCGCACGCGGACGCGACGCCCGAGAGGGCGCTCTGGAGGCTGTTCGCCTCGTCGCCTGGGATCAGTCCGCTGCGGTTGCCACAGGCAACGAGGAAGGCAGCAGCGAAACCGAGCACGCAGAACAGGATGGCCGTGGAGGCAACGCGCATCGACTCCTCCTGATCCTACTGGCCGTGCAGGAGACGTCCAGCGAGCGAGTCCGGCAGGCGCGCCGCGCGGATCGCCGCGCCCGCCCCCGCGACGTCGTATTCGGTGCGCCGGTAGGTCGCCGTCCAGGCGTCGGTGTCGAGCATCAGCCAGGCGGCGCGCGGGTCGCCGTCGCGCGGCTGGCCGACGCTGCCGGGGTTCAGCAGCCACTCGCCCGCCGCGAGGTCCAGCTCGGTGCCGTCGGCGCGCGTCTCGCCGGTCGCCGGCTCGCCGGCGCCGCGCGAGAACGAGAGCGCGATGTGGGAGTGCCCGATCAGCGCGATCCGGTGGGGCTCGATCACGTCGAGGCACAGCTCCGCCTGCAGCGGCGAGAGCACGTACTCCCAGACGGGATCGCGCGGGGAGGCGTGGTAGAGGCCGACCGCCTCGTCGAGTCTCAGCGGCTCGAGTCTCGCGAGGTAGGCGAGGCTCTCGGGCGCGATCACCTCGCGCGTCCAGCGCGCCGCCAGCTCGGCGCCGCGCGAGAACTCGTCGAGCGGGATGTCGCCGCGCACCGCGAGGTCGTGGTTGCCGGCGAGGCAGACGACCGCGTCGCGCCGTGCCAGTGCGACGCACGCGTCCGGCTCGGCGCCGTAGCCGACGAGGTCGCCGAGGCACCACAGCTCGTCGGCACCGGCCGCCTCGACGGCGTCGAGCACGGCCTCGAAGGCGTGGCGGTTCCCATTGATGTCGGAGACGATCGCCGCCCGCATCTCTCTACAGTCGTCGGTGTCCGGGGTCGGGCGGCGCGGCCGCCACGACGGCTACTCCGAGCCGGTCGGCTCGTCGTCGGGCTTGCCGAACTCGGGAAGGTTCTTGATCCCCTCGCTCGTGTGCCACTTCGAGTAGTTGTCCTCCATCGCGTCGATCAACTCGCGCATGAACTTCGGCGAGAGGTTCACCCGGGAGACGACCACCCCGGGGATCTCGTCGTCGTCGACTTCGTGGTCGACGCGCGCGAAGGTGATCGTGAACTCGTACTCCGAGTGGCTCACGTTCGCGAAGTTGGAGTACACGCCCGCCATGATCTCGGGCGAGAAGTGGATGTTGATGTGGCGTTCGGTCTCTTCGTCGTCGTCCATGCGGGCTAGTATCGCAGTCGTGAGGATCATCGTCCTGGCCGTCGGTCGGCTGCGGGAGCCCTTCGCCGACGACGTCCAGCACTACCAGAAGCTGCTCACCCGCCACGCCCGCGTCGAGCTGCTGGAGGTGCGCGAGGACGAGCAGGTGGCGAAGCGGATCCCGGAGCGCGCCTGGGTCTCCCTGCTCGACGCCGGCGGCAGCGAGTACGACTCGCCCGCGTTCAGCCGTTTCCTGGAGGAACGACGGCAGGCGGGACGCGACGTCTGCTTCGTCGTCGGCGGCCCGTTCGGCCTCGACCTCGACGTCGTCGACCACCGGCTCTCGCTCGGGCGGATGACGCTGCCGCACCAGCTCGCCCGCGTCGTGCTGCTGGAGCAGCTCTATCGCGGCCACAAGATCCTCGCCGGCGAGCCCTACCACTACTGAGCGGGACGACCGGGCCGGGCCGCGCTCGCGGCGGCGGCGCCGATACCCTCCGACGCGTGACCCCGTTACGCGATCTGCGAACCGCCGTCGAGGACGCCTCCGCCGCCCTGCGCAGCGACGAGGCGAAGCAGCCCGGCGCGCTGCCGGCGGTCGAGCGGCCCAAGCGCGACGGCTTCGGCGACTACTCGACGAACGCGGCGATGCTGCTGGCGCCGAGCGTCGGCAAGCCGCCGCGGGAGATCGCCGAGCGGCTGGGGGAGGAGCTGAGCAACCGGCTCGGCGACAGCCTCGTGCGCTTCGAGGTCGCCGGCCCCGGCTTCCTCAACCTCTTCCTCGCAGACGACTGGCACGCGACCGCGCTCGCCGAGGTGCTGGCGGCAGGCGACGCGTTCGGGGCCGGCGGCGCCGACCCGGCCGAGCGGATCCTGGTCGAGTTCGTCTCCGCCAACCCGACCGGCCCGGTCGTCGCCGCGAGCGGCCGCCACGCCGCCTTCGGCGACGCGCTCGCGCGGATCCTCGCCCACCACGGCCACGAGGTCGCCCGCGAGTACTACCTCAACGACGCCGGCTCGCAGATCCGCAAGCTGGGCGAGTCGGTGCGCGCCCGCGCGCGCGGCGAGGCGGTGCCGGAGGGCGGCTACGAGGGCGACTACGTGCTCGACATCGCGAACGCGCTGCCGAACGCCGCCGAGGAGGACCCGGACGTGCTGGCGCAGGCGGCGGTCGCGCTGATGTACGAGCGGATCAAGGTGACGCTGCTGCGCTTCGGCGTCCACTTCGACCGCTTCTTCAGTGAGAAGACGCTCTACGAGGGCGACCCGACGCCGGTCCAGCGCGCCTACGCCGAGTTGGAGCGCCACGGACACGTCTACCGCTCCGACGGCGCGCTCTGGCTGCGCACGACCGCGTTCGGGGACGATAAGGACCGCGTGCTGGAGCGCTCCAACGGCGAGCCGACCTACTTCACCTCCGACGTGGCGTACCTGGAGGACAAGCGCGAGCGCGGCTTCCAGCGCCAGATCGACGTGTTCGGGGCCGACCACCACGGCTACGTCGCGCGCCTGAAGGCGGCGATGGAGGCGCTCGGCGGCGACCCCTCGACGCTGGAGATCCTCGTGATGCAGTTCGTCCACCTGGTCGAGCGCGGCGAGCGCGCGGCGATGTCGAAGCGCAGAGGGATCTTCAACACGCTCGACGAGCTGATCGACGACATCGGCGTCGACGCGGCGCGCTTCTTCATGCTCCAGCGCTCGCACGACACGACCGTCGACCTCGACCTCGACCTGGCGCGCGAGCAGACGAACGAGAACCCCGTCTACTACGTCCAGTACGCGCACGCGCGGATCGCGTCGGTGCTCGCGAGAGCGGGCGAGGCGCGCGTGGCGGAGGCGCTCGCGGCGGTCGCCGCCGGCGCGGCGAGCGAGGGGACGACGGCGCTCGAACCGGCCGAGCGGGCGTTGATCAAGAAGCTGATCGCGTTCCCGGACGAGGTCGCCGAGGCGGCCGAGCGGCGCGCGCCGCACCGGATCGCCGCCTACGCGCTCGAGCTGGCGCAGGACTTCACCGCGTTCTACCGCGACTGTCGCGTCGTCGGCGCGGAGCCGGCGAGCGTCGAGTCGTTCCGGATCGCGCTCTCGGTCGCCGCGCAGCGGACGATCGCGCAGGCGCTCGGGCTGCTCGGCGTGAGCGCGCCCACCTCCATGTAGAAGCGCGCCGCGCCTCTAGCGGTCGTAGCGGCCGAGGTCCTCGTCGAGCCGGCGGTTGTCCGCGTCGCTGAGGGCCGGGCCGAGCGGTGCCGGGTTGGCGTCGCTCTCCTTGCCGGAGCGGCGCCAACGGGGGATCGCGAAGACGAGGACGCCGATCAGCACGATGCCGACGCCGATCGGGACGAGATAGACGGCCTTGTTGAAGCCCTTGTCGGTCGGCAGCGCGAGCACGCGGTCGCCGTAGGCGGCCACGAGCGCGTCCTTGATCTGCTGCTCGTCCTTGCCCTGCGCGATCAGGTTTCTGATCGTCTGGCGCTCGCTCGTCGCCTGCGGGCTGTCGGCCACGTTCAGCGGCTCTCTGCAGACGACGCACATGACCTGGCTCTGGAAGTCGTAGAAGTTGACCTTCGGCGCGGCGGCGGCCGCGGGTCCGGCGATCACCGCCACGATCGTCGCCAGCACCGTCAGCAGGGCGACGAGCTTCCTCATTGCGGGCCCGACAGCAGCGGGTCGACGTTTCTTCTGATGAAGGCGGCGTCCATCTCGCCACGGCTGAGCGCGACGATGTGGCCGGCTCTGTTGATCACGAACGACTCCGGCATCCCCTTCACGCCGTAGCTCTTGGCGTAGGTGCCGTTCACGTCGCGCAGCACCGGGTAGGTCAGATCGTGCTGCTTGAGGAACTTGGCCGAGTCGGCCGCCGTGTCGTTCCAGGAGATCCCGAGGATCGTCGCGCCGTCGGCCGAGAGCTGCTTCTGCGTCTTGGCGATCAGCGGCGCCTCCTGGGCGCACGGCTGGCACCAGCTGGCGAAGAAGTTGACGATCACGACTCTGCCGCGATAGGCGGCGAGGCTGCTTCTGCCGGCGCCGTCGAGGACCGGGAGGGTCGCGGTCGCGGCGAGCGGCTGCTTGCCCTTGCTGAGCGCCGTGGCGAGCGGGTCGCCGTCGCCCTGCTGGGTCACGCCGTAGATCAGGACCGCGATCAGGGCGGCGCTGAGGAGGCCGACGATCCCGGGCACGATGAAGCGACGCATGGCCTCAAGGGTAGACGGCCCGCGTCCTCGGCAGCGGTCAGGGCTCGGTCCGCCCTCAGGCGGCGGGATGGTCCCGATGGAGGTGCGACCGTTCGGCGGGCCAGTCGAGCGGGGCGGGGACGAGCGCGCGCTCGCCGAGCGGGGCGCGCAGCGCGACGCGGGCGGTCGCCTCCGTCGCGCCGGCGTCGAGCGCCTGCGTGTGCGTACGCACGAGGACGGTGACGAAGAGCTGGGTGTCGGTCTCCTGCACGTCGACGCGGTCGAGCGTCGCGGCGGCGGGAGCGCGGTAGCGGACCAGCAGCTCGTCGCGGCCGGGCGCGGGGTCGAGGGCGACCCAGGGGACCGAGACGAAACGCTCGTCGCCGTTCGCCGCCGGGAGGCTCGGGAGCGGCGGCGGCAGGGCGGCCGGCGCGCCGGGCGCGATCGCCGTGCGGCGACGACGCGCGCGCGTGACGAGCGCGAGGGCGAGCACGAGGCCGAAGGCGAGGACACGCCGCACGCGACAAGTCTAGAATGCGCTCCCAGCGCGGACGTAGCTCAGTTGGTAGAGCGCAAGCTTCCCAAGCTTGAGGTCGCGGGTTCGAGGCCCGTCGTCCGCTTCAGGAGGAACTACCTGCGTAGAGGGTGTTTCGGTGGCGCCCCTACCGGCCCGGTAGCCCTCTCCTCGGGCATCCGCGCTAGCGCCCCGCGCTAGCGAACCGCCCGTCAGTCGCCCTCAAACCGCCTAACTTCGTGCGGTCTGAGACAAAGAATCTGCTGAGCGCCCGACTGTCATCTGTGGGCAGATTCTCGGCTCGGGGGTGGGGGGCCTGTTTCCTCTCTGACCCCCTTCGCGGGATCGCCGCCCCCATCCTCCGCCGCCCGCGTGCAATGGAAGCCGTTCACGACGAACCGCGCCCCAGCTCGGGGGAAAAGCCGGGGCGCAGCCGTTCACGCGCAGAGGGGCCCACGGCGCACGGGTAGGGGATGCCCCGCGCGCGATGCCCCCTGGCCCAGCAGACTCTAGGCAGGACGCATATAAACCGCAAGATGCAATGCACCACCTCCCGGCATCAAGACGATCGCAACGCCTCGGCTTCCAGTTCCAGGACGGAGAACTCGATCCCGAACATCTCGGAGATGGACAGCAGCACCGCATAGGACGGATTCCGCTCGCCTCGTTCGATGGCGCTGTAGTGCGTCCGGTCGAGGCCGGCGCTCGCCGCGAACGCCTCCTGTGACAGGCCCGCTGCCTCTCGCCGAGATCGGATCGCTTGACCGAGGGCTTGATGTTGTCTCGATCGTCGCTCGGGCACGGTGCGCGGGGCACTGTCCCGTTCTGCGTCCCGAACCTCTACGGTTTATATGCGGTAGGCGTGCTGGGGCCAGTCTGAGGCATCCCCGGCGTGCCGGTCTTCTTCTTCGTCTGTCATCAAGGAGCCAATGTGCGGGAGAATCGGATAGTGCGGGTTGCGATGGCGGGAGCAA
The DNA here is from genome assembly GCA_015655225.1 of Solirubrobacterales bacterium. GTDB lineage: Bacteria > Actinomycetota > Thermoleophilia > Solirubrobacterales > Solirubrobacteraceae > Conexibacter. Next base: position 7,227 of record JAATFK010000385.1, read on the forward strand.
TCCTGATGGGCGGCGCTTTGAGCGGGTGCGGGGGCAGCACGAGCAGCAGCTCGACGACCTCGGCGGCTGTATCTCCGGCACCCACTGCCGCTGCGACTACGCCGGCCAGGTCGACCGGGACGACGACTGCGAGCGCACCCTCGATCACTCGCTCGCAGTACATCGCGAAGGTGGACGCGATCTGCGCGGACTTCAACAAGAAGAACGACGCCGTCAACAGACAGCTCGACGCGACCACCCTCAGCGGCTCCGACTCGGACAGACTCATCGCGTCTAGCAAGCCGCTGAGACAAGCTTTCGGCTACGCGCAGGCCGAACTCGACAGCATCCGAAGAGTCCCCGTGCCGACAGGGTCAGAGAGCGCCGTCAAGGCGCTGATCGACGCGCGCGACGCCCAGGTAGCGATTGGCGGGCAGATCATCGATGCGGCGAGCGACGGTGACGTGGACCGGTACGACGACCTCACGCCAGAGGTTCAGCGCGCCCAGGAGCGCGCCGAGGGTGCAGCACAGGGATTCGGCTTGAAGAACTGCGGCTCCGGCAGATAAGCCGCGCGGGAACCGGGCCCTGGCGATCCACGCGGCTAGTGGCCCGGTCGTGACACTGGCACCCTATGATGGCGGCGCGAGAGTGGTTGGGCGGAGAGAGCAAATGCGAAAGCTCATCCTGATAGCGGTGTTGGCCTGCGGATCGCTGGCATATCTGACCGCTCCTGCGACAGCGGCCGAGCGGTGCGCCGCCCCGCACACGGCGCCCTTTGGGACCGACATCCATAGAGGAATCGTCATCACGGGCACACGGATCGAGTGCACCCGAGCACAGGCGTTCGTGCGGGCATTCGCGAAGACGTGTGCCGCGCGCCGTCAGACCGTCGGGGATTGTTCCTTCACGAGCACGTCAGGTGGTATCGCGGCTCGCTGCGTCGAAGTTATCGTTGGGGACGCCGGTTCTGGCGGGTATGCGCGCGAGCGCTGTAGCTTCCGGACCGGGCCCAAGGCGGCCGTTCTCACGTTCTATGGAGGATTCGGGCTCGACCCTCCGCCATCACGCTATTCCGACTGCGGCTCACCGACGGTGTACGGCATGACGACTCTGGTCGTGGAACTGCGCGAGGCAGGGACGACGTGTCCGCGAGCCCGGCAGCTCTCAGGCCGCATTCGGCTCGGGAAGGGAATCACGAGCAGACAGCAGGTCGATGATTCTCCGCCGCGCTACGACTTTCTCATCGAGGGCTGGTCTTGTGTCTCCCAGGTGCTGACCAGCGCGCCCGCCTCGTCAGTCGAGTGCAAGCGCGGCAAAGCGGACGTTCGCTTTGTCTCGAACAACTAGGTCCGGCGGACCCCACCCCTCTAACCCCGACACCGTCGGACCCTTCTCGACTCCCTGCCTCGAACTGTCGCTGTGGCACCCGCGAGGTTTGCCGCGACAGTGCGCCGATGCTACCTACGCGAACGCGAGGTCGATGGCCGCTGGCGCTGGCCTTTGACGGGCGGCGCGGTGGCCTCAAGGTAGTCGCGCGTCGCTCTCTGGGCGGCGCCGGCGTCTCTGCTCGATACGGCGTCCAGTACCGCGCGATACAGCGGAGCGGCGCGTAGCAGTCGCGGCGTCGAGGTTGGATCTTGGGATGCGATGAGAGCGGAATGCAGGCGTTCCACTAGTGCGCGGAGGACATCATTCTCGCTAGCGGAGGTGAGGGCCCTGTGGAAGTCTAGGTCGGCCTCTTGCATGGCCTGGCGACTGGTAGGAGAGTCGGGGCGGGCTCCGATTTCTTCGATCCGTCTGACGGCCTCAGCGAGGCCCTGCCGGTGAGCCTTGCTGCTTCGGGTGGCGGCAAGTTCCGCCGCCTGGACTTCAAGGATCTCTCGGCATTCGATGTACTGCGTGATGGTCGTGCTGCGGCGGTCGCTCTCCAGGAGGGCGGCGATGATGTCCGGGTGCAGCATGTCCCACCGGTCGCTGGGGTTGACGGTCGCGCCGACGCCGTGCTTGACCGCGATGAGGTCGGCGTCTTCGAGGGCGCGGATGCATTCGCGGGCGACGCCCCGGCTGATGCTGAACTCTTCGGCGAGGTCGACTTCTCTGGGCAGAAAGGTGCCTGGTTGGAAGGCGCCGGAAACGATGTCGCGAATGAGGAGGCGGAAGGCGGTCTCGTGGAGTCGTGGCATTGGGTTATCCAATCACCTGCCGGCTCTAGATGTCCATCGAGTGCCGCGCCCGTCCCCGAGCGGCACGCGAAGCCCGAGCCGATCCTCGGGAGAGGCGACGGGCTTGATGTCGATCCAGACATAGCGGTTTCCCCGGCGTTCGAGCGTCCGTGTGGGATGGAGCGCTGCGGATGGTCGAGTAGGAACAGGAGGCGCGACTCGGACGCGGGAACGTCTGCTCGGGCGCGGGGCAAGGATCTGGTCGGCGAGGCTACGGCCGGCGGCTGGCGTGCTGAACCGGCGTCGCGCGCGTGCGATCAGGACAGGTACTGGGGCGATCGGTTGATCGCGCATGGCGCGCAGCATGTGGACGTAGCGGTTCAGCAGGATCTC
>JAATFK010000270.1 GCA_015655225.1 Solirubrobacterales bacterium
AACGTGCGCAACATCTCGTTCGACTTCGGCAGCGGCCCGGGCATGTCGCAGTCGGGCTCGATCCAGATGGCGGACGTGCGCTTCCAGGAGTCGGTCAACGGTCCGACCGTCTACGCGGAGAGCAACAACGCGGACGGCCCGGCGACCAACGAGCTGGCGGTCCAGGCCGACAACGCTCCGGCGGTCGCCGCGATCGACAGCACGCCGCGCGCGGCGGCCTCGTCGACCCCGGGCGTCATCTGGCTCGACGGTGGAGCCAAGGCCGCGACGACGAAGACGAAGGCGGGTACGTGCGCCGACACGACGAAGCCGACCGCCACGCTGGGCAAGGCGAAGCTCGTGAAGGGCAAGCTCGTCCTGACCGGCACGTCGAAGGACACGAGCCACTGCGCGACGAAGCTCGCGAAGGTCGCCTCGGTCCACCTCACGATCACCAAGAAGGTCGGCAAGAAGTGCGAGTTCGTGACGGCGAGCGGCAAGCTCGGCAAGGCCGTCTCGTGCCTCGCGCCCGTCTCGCTGCAGATCAAGGCGGCGGCCAAGTGGTCGGTCACCTTCGCCCACAAGCTGCCGAAGGGCAGCTACACGGTGAAGGTCTGGGCGATCGACGCCGCCGGCAACGTCCAGACCAGCGGGAAGGGGAAGACGGTCAAGCTCAGCTGAGCCGCATGTAGGGGATGTGTCTGAACGCGGGGCGCGGGTCCGAGAGGATCCGCGCCCCTCGCTCGTTAAAACGGCGCACCGGATCTTCGACCCTCGGCCAAGGCACGCCGTCAGCTTTCCTCCGCGTGTCGATGGTGGCCCGCGACGCGCGTCTGTCACGCTCGGAGGCATGGCGAACCACCTTCCACCGAGCGGACCGCTGCTGCTGACCGGCGCGACCGGCTTCCTCGGGATGGAGCTGCTCGCGCGCTACCTCGAGCGCACCGACCGCACCGTCTACGCGCTCGTCCGGGCGCGGGACGACGCCGAGGCGAGCGCCCGGCTGGCGACGGCGGCCGCGACCGTCGTGGCCGACCCCGAGGGCTACCGCGACCGCCTCGTCGCGATCCGCGGCGACGTGGCGCTGCCGGAGCTCGGACTCGACGAGCCGGTCCGCGACCTGCTCGCGCGAGAGGTCACCGAGATCGTCCACGCGGCCGCCTCGGTCGAGTTCACCCTGCCGCTCGCGAGCGCCCGCGCGATCAACGTCGACGGGACCCGCCAGCTGCTGGAGCTGGGCGAGCGCTGCGCGCGCGAGGGGGCCGGCCTGCGGCGCTTCTCGCACGTCTCGACCGCCTACGTCGCCGGCACGCACCGCGGGCACTTCGCGGAGGACCAGCTCGATCGCGGCCAGGACTTCCGCAACACCTACGAGCAGACGAAGTGGGAGGCGGAGCGGCTGCTGCACGCGCACTTCGGCCACCTGCCGATCCAGATCTTCCGCCCCAGCATCGTCGTCGGCGAGCGCGACAGCGGCTGGACGCCGGCCTTCAACGTGATCTACGGGCCGCTGCGCGCGTTCGCGAAGGGCGCGACGCTGCCGGTGATGCCGGCGCGCCGCTCCTCCCCCGTCGACGTCGTCTCGGTCGACTACGTCGCCGATGCGATCTTCGAGCTGTCGGGCCGGCCGGCCGGCGCCGGCGCGACCTACACGCTCGCGGCCGGCGAGCAGGCGAGCAGCGTCGGCGAGCTCATCGACCTCTCCGCCGCCGCGTTCGAGCGACGCCGCCCACGGGCGGTCGCGCCCGCGCTCTACCGGCGCACCTTCCACCAGTTGGCGCTCCACCGCAGCAGCGGCTCGCGGCGCCGCTGGCTCGAGCGCAGCGAGCAGTTCCTGCCCTACTTCGCGCTGCGCGTGCGCTACGGCACCGAGCGGGCGCGGAGCGAGCTGGCGCCGGTCGGGATCGCGCCCGCGCCGCTGCCGCACTACTTCGACCGGCTCGTCGACTACGCCCTCGCGGCGGAGTGGGGCCGCACGCCACTGACGCGCGTGGCCGCCGGCCAGCGCCCCGCGCGCCTTCCCGTCGGCGCCGATTCGGCGCGTGCCGCGGGCGCCGCCGTCGCGCTCGCGCGCGTCGGCGCCTGACGCCCGGCGGCGACGGACGCGGACCCGGACGACCGCGCGATGTCCGAGCACGCCACGCAGGCCAGAGGCGGGCGGGTCGCGCTCGTGCTGCCCGGCGGCGGCGCGCGCGGGGCCTACGAGATCGGTGCGCTGTCGGTGCTGCTGCCGGAGTTGGAGCGGCGCGGCGAGGAGGTCACGCTGCTGTGCGGGACGAGCGTCGGCGGCGTCAACGCCGCGCTGCTGGCGTCGCTCGCGCACCTGCCGGCGGCGCTGCAGGTGAAGGAGGCGGTCGGCCACTGGCGCGCGCTGCGCCGCGCCGACGTGGTCGCGCGAACGCTCTCGCCGCGGCTGCCGTGGAACCTCGCCCGGCTGACCGGCGACGCGCTCGGGCTGCCGGGGATGCGGCGCGGCAGCCTGCTCGACCCGGGGCCGCTGCGGCGCTACATCGAGGGACGGATCGACTGGGACGCGCTGCACCGCAACGTCGACCACGGCGTCATCGAGTCGGTCTGCGTCGTCGCGACGCAGCTCGCCACCGGCCGGCCGCTCGGCTTCGTCGAGACGGCCGACCCCGACCGCGTGCCGGAGGGCAGCGAGCTGCGCTTCCTGCCGACGCGGCTCTCCAGCGAGCACGTGCGCGCCTCGGCGGCAATCCCGCTCGTCTTCCCGCCGGTCGAGGTCAACGAGCCGCCGGAGGCGCACGGCTACTACAGCGACGGCGCGACGCGGCTCAACACCCCGATCAAGCCAGCCGTCGAGCTGGGCGCCGACCGCGTGATCGTCATCGGGCTCGAGCCGCTGGCGAGCACCGTCTCGCGCGCGAGCGAGCGCACGCCGCACCTCGTCGACGTGCTCGCGAACATGCTCGACGGGCTGCTCGTCGACCAGGTCGCGGAGGACATGCACCGGCTCGTCGCGATCAACTCGTTCTTCGTCGAGAGCCTCGCGGTCGGGCCGCTGCCGTCGGCGCGCGCCTACCGGGCCGCGCGCGGGAGACGGCCCTACCGCCGGATCGCCTACGCGCTGATCACGCCGCAACGCCGGCGCGAGCTGGGGCAGCTGGCGGCGCGGACCTACGCGCGCCGCTACCGAGGGCTGCGGGCGGTCGCGACCGAGCCCGACCTGCTGCTGCTCGGCCGCCTGCTGCGGGGACGCACGGAGGCGAGCGGCGACCTGCTCTCGTTCCTCTTCTTCGACGAGGAGTACATCGACGCGCTGATCGTCTCGGGCCGCCGCGACGCGCGCCGCTGGCTGCGCCGCCACCCGAGCTTCTGGTGCTCCGACGGCGCGCACGACTTCGACCTCGATCCGATCGTCGCCGTGCGCGAGCAGGAGGCCGCCTCGCTCGACGAGTGGCGCAACCTCCGCCGCGGCGCGCCCTGAGCCTGGCGCAGAAAGCTCCCATTGCCAGCAGGTTTTCGTCCCGGCGGTGCGAATTGGATCGCTGACGCCGGTCGCTGACGTTCGTCGGAGCTGAAGCCCATGATGCGCGATTCCTTCAATCCCGGGATGGGACACACGGTCGGTCGCGGCCTGGCCGCGATCCTCTCCTCCGCGCGCGAG
>JAATFK010000536.1 GCA_015655225.1 Solirubrobacterales bacterium
CGGCGCCGGCGAACTGCTGGCAGTAGCCCTCTCTGTCGCGGAAGAGGAACGCCTCCAGCGGGACCGGCCGCGTGGGCGGCGTCTCGTTGTACGTGTAGCCGTGGCGCAGGTAGTCGAGGACGTTGCGCACGTAGGCGTACGGAGTGCTCGACTCCGAGGCGAGTCTGTCGGCGAGCGTCGCGACGTCTGCATACGGGGTCCCCGCGACGAGCTGCGCCGCGCTGCCCGACGGCTCCCCGCCGTGGGCGGCGAAGGTCGGGAAGCGGACCGTCTGGCCGCCGGTCGTCCAGCTGCCGCTCGGGCTCTGGCGCGGGAGGCCGACGTCGCGGTAGCGGTCGAGGAGGGCGGGGAAGTTCGTGCCGGCGGTCGCCATCTGGTGGCGTGACGGCTGTGCGTCGATCACCTCGGCGAGGTACGAGGTGCCGGGCTTCATCGCGGTCGTGGTCGTGTACGTCCCGGGGCTCCCGGTCGTCGTGAGCCCGTCCGGCGCCGGCCGGAACGAGAGCGTCGTGCCCGCGCCGATCACGTTGGTGCTCGTCATCTGGCCGAGCTTGACCGAGATCGTCGTGCTCCATCTGGGGTTCATCAGCGCGGCGGTCGGGACCTCCTGGACCGTGCTGCGGATCACCTGCGGGTCGCCGCCGGTCACCCAGTGCAGGCCGTCGAAGCCGTCGAGGTCCTCCGTCTTCCAGTAGAGCGGGCGTGGCGAGCGCACGCTCAGCACCTCCTGGCCGCTGCGCGGCGAGTCGAGCGGGCCGTAGTGCTGGCTCCAGTCGAAGGTCGAGGGCGTCGTGCGGCTGAGGCCGTCGACCAGGTGCTGGGCGTTGACCCACGGCTTGGCGCGCAGCGCGGGCGCGACGAGGACCCCGGCGACGCCGGCCGCGACGACCAGCCCGACGGCGATCGGGACCGCGCGGCGCGGCAGCCGGTCGAGCCAGAGGAAGGCGGCGAGCAGCGCGAACAGGACCGTGCCGTTCAGGACCGGCGCGGTCTGGTGGATGATCGTCGCCGGGACGATCGTCAGCACGAGCAGCGGGAGCGCCGCCAGCAACCGCCGCCCGTCGCCGCCGCGCCGGCCGAAGGAGGCGAGCAGGACCGCGACCGTCAGCAGCAGTCCACCGCCGAGCAGGATCGTGACGCGCGGCCACGGGTTGGCTGCCTGGTAGGGCACGAGCAGGCCCGGCAGGTCGGCGAGCCCCTGCTGGATCCCGGCCGTCAGGTCACCCCAGTGGCGAGGTTCGAGGACCGTCGCCGAGGGCGCGCCGGAGATCAGCGCCGCGAGCGCGAGCCAGACGAAGGCGAGCAGCGCGCCGGCCGGCATGTCCAGGTGCCGCGGCAGCCGGCCGAGCCCGTGGACGGCGGCGGTCAGGACGAGCGCGAGGAGCAGGAGGCCGAGCAGCGCGACGGTCGCCTGCGGCCGCACGAGCGTCGCCCAGCGAACCGCCGCGTAGGCGCCGAGCGCCACGAGCGTGAGGAGCCGAGGGGCGCGAGCGAGCCACGCACGCGGCTGCCGCTCCTCGGCGGGCGCGAGGAACGGCGGCGGGGCGTCGGGCGCGGATGCGCGCGGCGGGGTCGCGGTGGCGGTCATCGCGCGGGCTCGCCGGTCGGGGGCGCCGCCGGGCGGCGGTGGGCCGCGCGCCGCTCGGCCACGGGCGTCTCCCCCTCGCAGCCCGGAGCCTCGCACCGACCGGTCCCGCCCCCCGGCGGCCGCTGACGCTCCCGCGCCTGGTCGCGCAACGCGCTCACGCCGCCGACACCTCCACGCTGCGCGTCGCGATCGCGTAGCCACTGCAGCCGGCGACCGTGAACGCGGCGTCGCGGTCGGGGAGCGCGCCGGGGACGACGAGCGTCGTCGAGCCGCGCGTCACCGTCTGCGCGGACGGCGGGAGGCGGTCGATCGTCCGCGCGGCGACGTAGAGCAGCGGGCCGCGCCGCGCCCCGGCCGCCCCGAGCGCCGGCGGCGGCGTCCCCGCGCCACCGCTCACGACCGCCAGGCGCACGTGCGCCGCCGGCCACGCCGCCAGGTCCTCGCCGACCGTCGTCGCCCGTCGCTCGCCGGGCAGCAGCAGGGCGCAGCCGCCGAGGCGGGCGAACGCGTCGCAGAGCGAGGCGGCGGCGCGCACGGCGGCGTCGAGCGCGTCCTCGCTCTCCGCCCCGCGCGCGTCGAGCACGACGAGCGGGCGCGCGTCGCCGTCGCTGCGCAGCCGCCGCTCCATCAGCCCGGCTCCGCGCGCGAGCGCCTGCCAGTGGATCCGCGCCGCCGGGGTTCCCTCGCGGTAGGGCCGCAGCCCGTCGACCTCGCTCGCGGTCGCGGCCAGCAGCGCGGCCGCTCCGCCGGAGCGTCCCGCGTCGCTGCCCCGGCTGCCGGCGATCACCGGGCTGATGCGGGGCAGCACGAGCAGCTCGTGGGTCCCGCTCCCGCGCACGACCCGCCGCGCCAGCTCCAGCGGATCGCGCAGGACGAGGTTCGGCGCGGTCAGCAGCAGCCGTCCGCGGTGGGGGAAGCGGACGGTCGTCGTCAGCTCGGCGGAGCGGCTGCCGGCCGCCAGCTCGACCGGCTCCTCCAGCAGCGGGTCGAAGATCGCCCCGCCGGGAAGCGGGAGCCGCGCGCGCACCAGGAGCCGCGCCGGGACCGGGTCGTCCTCGACGGCGCTGCGCACGTCCAGCTCGCGCGTCACGTCGGCGCCCCGCGACGCGACCCAGACCCAGGTGAGCGAGAGCCCGCCGACGACGACGAACGCGACCGCCGGCACGTCGAGCGCGCCGATCCCGAAGAGCGCCCCGAGCAGCCCGAGCGCGACGCCGAGCGCGATCGTCGCGAGCGCCCGCGTCACGTCGCCGGCGCTCCCATCGCTACAGCGCGGTGACCGCGGCGAGCGCGTCGCGGACGATCTGGGCGGGCCCGGTCCCGATCGCCTCCGGCACCAGCACGATGCGGTGCGTCAGGACCGGCAGCGCCAGCTCCTGCACGTCGTCGGGCAGCACGTGGTCGCGGCCGCGCAGCAGCGCGTGGGCCTTCGCCGCGCGCAGCAGCATCAGCCCCGCGCGCGGCGAGGCTCCCAGCTCGACGCGCGGGTCCTCGCGCGTGCGGGCGAGCAGCCGGACGAGGTAGTCGCGCAGCGGCTGCTCGGCGCGCACCCGCATCGCCGCGTCCTGGGCGGAGAGCACGTCGGCGGCGGTGACGACCGGCTCGAGCGCCAGCACGCGGTCGCCGGCCCCGTGGTCGCCGAGCATCGCGACCTCCTCGGCGTGCTGCGGGTAGCCGAGCGAGATCCGCACCATGAAGCGGTCGACCTGCGCCTCGGGCAGCGGGTAGGTGCCCTCGAACTCGGTCGGGTTCTGCGTCGCCAGCACGAGGAACGGCCGCGCCAGCTCGTGCGTCTGCACGTCGACCGTGACGCTGCGCTCCTGCATGCATTCGAGCAGGCCCGACTGCGTGCGCGGCGAGGCGCGGTTGATCTCGTCGACGATCACGACGTTCGCGAAGACCGGCCCGGGGCGGAACTCGAAGCGGCCCTCGCGCTGGTTGTAGACGTTCGTGCCGGAGACGTCGGCCGGCAGCAGGTCGGCGGTGCACTGGATGCGCGCGAACTGGCAGTCGATCGAGCGGGCGAGCGCGCGCGCCAGCGCGGTCTTGCCGACGCCCGGCCGGTCGTCCATCAGCACGTGCCCCTCGGCCAGCAGCGCGACGAGGACGTGGTCGAGCGTCACCGGGTCGAGCTGCACGGCGCGGCGCACGTTCGCGGCGATGCGGCGGGCGACGTCGCCCGCCGCCTCACACTCGTGCGGCGCGATCGGCGGGAGTTGTTCCAGGGGTTCCATCGGCGGGTGCGGCCGCGCGCAACCGCACGACCGCATCGAGGATAGACGCGGCGATCTCGCCCTTGGCCGCGCGGGCGAGCGGCGCCTCGCCGGCGGCGGTCACGATCGTGACCTCGTTGTCGGCCGCGTCGAAGCCGATGTCGGCGCGCGAGACGTCGTTCACGACGATCGCGTCGACCCGCTTGCGGGCGAGCTTGTCGCGCGCGAAGGCGAGCGCGCCCTCGCCGTGCTCGGCCGCGAAGCCGACGAGCGTCTGCCCCGGCCGGCGCGCGGCCGCCAGCCCGGCGAGGACGTCGGGCGTCCGCTCCAGCGCGAGCGCGGCGGGCGCGTCGGCGCTGTCCTTCTTGAGCTTGCCGGCGGCCGGCGCGGCCGGGCGGAAGTCGGCGACCGCGGCCGCCATCAACAGCACGTCGCAGCGCGCGAACTCCTCCTCGGTCGCGGCCGCCAGCTCGGCGGCCGTCTCGACCTCGCGGTAGCCGACGCCTGGGAAGCGCGGCAGCGCGACGTTCGCCGCGACGACCGTGACGGCGGCGCCGCGCCGCGCCGCCTGCTCGGCGAGCGCGAAGCCCATCCGGCCGGAGGAGCGGTTGCCGACGTAGCGGACGCTGTCGATCGGCTCGCGCGTGCCGCCGGCGGTCACGAGGACCCGCAGGCCCGCGAGGGAGGAGCCCAGCGCCGGCAGCGCCTCCACGCACGCGGCCAGCAGCTCGGCCGGCTCGGCGAGGCGCCCGGCGCCCTGCTCGCCTCTGGAGGCGAGCGCGCCGACGCCCGGCTCGACGATCCGCACGCCCCGCTCGCGCAGCGTCGCGACGTTTGCCCGCGTCGCCGCGTGCTCCCACATCGCGTCGTTCATCGCGGGCGCGACGACGAGCGGACAGCGCGCCGCCACCGCCGCGCTCGTGAGGAGGGTGTTGGCGAGCCCGTGCGCGAGCTTCGCGAGCGTGTTGGCCGAGGCCGGCGCGACGAGGAAGACGTCGGCGTTGCCCACCAGCGCGAGGTGGCTGATCGGCTCGTGGGCCGGCGGCGCGTCGCCGGGGAAGGCGCCGCGCGCGGGGTCGCGCTGGAACTCGCCCGTCAGGACGGGCGCGCCGGTCAGCGCCTCGAACGACGCAACGCCGACGAAGCGCTCGCTCGTCGGCGTCTGGATCACGCGCAGGCTGTGGCCGGCACGCGTCGCGAGGCGGACGAGCTCGAGCGCCTTGTAGGCCGCGATCCCGCCACTGACGCCGAGCAGGATCCTGGCCACGGCCGCGTCCCCTCCGTCCGCCTCCTACCGCCTAGCGGTAGTGGTATCTGATTCTTCCGTCGGCGACTTCCTCGAGCGCGATCGTGAGGTAGTTCTTCGAGCGCGTCTCCACCATCGGCGGCGGGAACTCGTCGAATGTGCCCTCTCCGAGGTTGTGGTAGTACGAGTTGATCTGTCGTGCGCGCTTGGCGGCGACGACGACACTCGCGTAGTCGGAGTCGACGTGCTCGAGCAGACGATCGATGCGGGGAGAGATCAAGGCGAGCCTTTCACGGTCGTTGGCTGAGTGATTCTAGACCGTCGGTCCGGCGCCGCCCGTGGCGAGCCAGTCGAGGACCGCGCGGCGGGCGAAGCGCCAGGCTCCGGCGACCTGCCGGCCGGGCAGCTCGCCGGACTCCGCGAGCGCCTCCACGGCGCCCTCGTCGACCTGCAGGAGGACGGCCACGTCGGCGAGCGTGAGCACGTCGGCGGCGGCCGCGGGGACGGGCGCGGGACGGAAGTCGTGGTGGCCGAGCGTGAGCGCGTCGGGCGTCAGCTCGACGCGCTGGCCGCCGTCGGCGGCGGTCGCGTCGCCGAGCTGGCGCAGGGCGGCCAGGCTGGTCGGCGAGGCGGGGTCGACGTAGCGCGCGAGCAGCGCGGTGATCAGGTCCTGCTTGCTCAGCTTCAGCTCGAACGAGGCGCGGTCGAGCCGCTCGGCCTCGGAGCTGGGAATGCGGACGAACAGCGCTTCGCGCCCTCTGCCGCGGGACGGTCGTGACGGGGGTGCGGACATGGCTATGAGGATAGCAGGCTAGCTAGATAGCGGAGCGGGCAGCTCGCTGCGGACGATCGACTCGAGCTCGTCGACCGCCTCCGTCTGGCGGTCGTTCATCACTCTGTAGGCGAACTCGTCCTGCGCCTCCAGCTCGCGCTCGGCGACCGCTAGGCGCTGGGCGATCTCCTCCGGGCTGTCGGTCCCGCGACCGACGAGCCGCTCGCGCAGCGCCTCGCGCGACGGCGGCATGATGAAGATCTGGACCGCCTCGGGCAGCGCCTCGCGGATCAGCCGCGCGCCCTGCACCTCGATCTCCAGCACGACCGGGACGCCCGCCTCGGTGCGCCGC
>JAATFK010000143.1 GCA_015655225.1 Solirubrobacterales bacterium
GCTGCCGCCGGCCGTGCCTCTGCCCGCGGCGGCGCCTCTGCCGCCGGCGGCCGCGCCGCCGCCGGCCGTTCCCCCGGCAGCCGCGCCGCCAGCGCCCGCCGCGGCCGTGCCGCCGGTGCCACCGGCCGCGCCGAGTCTTGCCGCGAAGCCGCCGCCCGCGCCGCCTCCGCCGCCGCTGCTGCCACCGGAGTGCTTCTGGACCAGCACCCCGCCGATGAACCCGGCCGCGACCAGCAGCACGACGAGCAGGCCGCCGGTGACGCGGTTGAGCCCGGCGCGCTTCTTGCGCTGCGGCAGCGCGTCTGCCTCGTCCTCGTCGGGCCAGTCGTCGTCGTAGCGCTCGTCCTCGAGCAGCGTGTCGGTCGTGGGGTCGGTGGTCTCGTCACTCATCGGGTGGGGTCACTCCTTATTCGAAGCGGAGTGCTTCGATCGGTCGCAGGCGGGCGGCGCGGCTCGCCGGGTAGGTGCCGAAGAACAGGCCGGTCGCGAGCGCCGCGCCAAAGGCCAGGAAGATCGAGTAGGTCGCGATCACCGGTTCGACGCCGGCGATCTTGAACTGGCTGCCGACGATCCCGAGGATCACCCCGCAGATCCCGCCGAGCATCGAGACGAGCACCGCCTCGAAGAGGAACTGGGCGAGCACGTCGCTGCGGCGCGCGCCGATCGCCTTGCGGATCCCGATCTCGCGCGTCCGCTCGGTGACCGAGACGAGCATGATGTTCATCACGCCGATCCCGCCGACCAGCAGCGAGATCGCCGCGACCTCCGCCAGCAGGGTCGTGAAGACGCTGCTGGTCGACGCCGAGGCGGCGAGCAGCGAGCCCTGGTTGATGACCTGGAAGTCGGAGGCGCCGCCGGCCGCGATCTTGTGGCGCTGGTCGAGGATCGCGGTCACCTCGGCGGAGGCGTCGTCGAGCTTCGCCCGCGAGGTCGCCTGCACCGTGATCGAGTTGACGTCGCCGTAGCCGGAGAGCGTGTCCTGGACCGCCGTGATCGGCGCGAGCGCGACGTCGTCCTGGTTGGTCGTGCCGTTCGAGCCTCTCGACTGGAGGATCCCGACGACCTGGAAGTTGACGCCGCCGACCTGCACCGTCTGCCCGACGGAGGCGCCGAGGTTCTGCACGACGGTCGAGCCGAGCACGATCACGCGCTGGCGTCTCGTGACGTCGGACTGGGTGAAGAAGGAGCCGGAGGCGAGCTTGTAGTTCTGCGAGCTCTGGTAGGCCGGCGTGGTGCCGATCAGCGACGACGGCTCGTAGCTGGTGTCGCCGTTGACGATCGTGGCGGTCGCCGAGACGGTCGGCGCCGCGCCCTTGATGTCCGGGCCGAGCGTGTTGTTCTGCAGCGCGTCGGCGTCGGCGATCGTCAGCGGCTGCGTCTGCAGCGGCGCGGTCGCGGTCGAGTTCGCGGCGGTCCCGCTCGTCACCAGCAGCACGTTCGAGCCGAGGCTCTCGATCGAGGCGGAGACCGACTTGGAGGAGCCGTTGCCGACCGCGATCAGCACGATCACGGACGCGACGCCAATCATCAGGCCGAGGATCGTCAGGCCGGAGCGGAGCTTGTTCGCGAGGATCCCGCCGATCGCGATCCGCAGCGTCTCGAGGCCGATCACGTCAGCCGCTCCCGGACCGGGACGACCCGCCGGTCCTCCATGATCCGGCCGTCGGTCAGGCGGATCACGCGCTTGGCGCGCTGCGCGACCTCGTCCTCGTGGGTGATCAGCACGACCGTCCGGCCCTCGGCGTTGAGGTCGGCGAAGATTCTCAGCACGTCGTCGGTCGAGCGCGAGTCGAGGTTGCCGGTCGGCTCGTCGGCCAGGATGAGCGGCGGGTTCGTGACGATCGCCCGCGCGACCGCGACGCGCTGCTGCTGTCCGCCCGACAGCTCCGACGGAAGGTGCTCGGCGCGGTTCCCCATCCCGACCGACGCGAGCGCCGCCAGTGCCCGTCTGCGCCGGGCCGCGCGGGCCATCCCGGCGTAGGCGAGCGGCAGCTCGACGTTCGCGATCGTGCGCGTCCGCGGCACCAGGTTGAAGGACTGGAAGACGAAGCCGATTCTGCGGTTGCGGATGTCGGCGAGGTCGTCGTCGCCGTAGGAGGAGACGTCTATGCCGTCGAGCAGGTAGCGGCCTCTCGTGGGGATGTCGAGGCAGCCGAGGATGTTCATCAGCGTGCTCTTGCCGCTGCCGGAGCTGCCCATGATCGCGACGAAGTCGCCGCGCTCGACCTGGAGCGTGATGCCGCGCAGCGCGCGCACCGTGAAGTCGCCCATGTCGTAGCTCTTCGTCACGCCCTCGACCGAGAGGACCGGGCGCCGCTGGCGCGGGCGGCCCGCGGGCGCGCCGGCCCCGCCGGGTGCCGGCCGCGCGGGCGCCGCTGCCGCCGCGCCTCTGACGCCCGGGCGTGGGTGGCGGTCGCGCCGCGTCGTCGCCGCGGCGCGGTCGGACCCCCGCCAGCGGCTCACGGCGTTCCGCCCCGGCGCGCGAACCCGCCGCCACCGCCGAACCCGCCACCACCGCCGAACGCGCGCGCCGCACCGCCGCCGGCGAGGGCGGCCCCCGCGCCGCCGGCGGCGGCGGTCCCGGAGCTGCCCGAGCTGGTCGTCGGCGTGATCGTGACGATCAGCTGGTCGCCGGCCTTGACGCCGCTCAGCAGCTGCGTCGTGCTGTCGCCGACGACGCCGGTCGTGACCGGCGTGGAGACGTGCTTGCCGTCTCTGACGAGCGTGACGCTGTTGCCGGTGACCGCCGAGCTGGTCACGTTGAGCGCGTTGGAGACTTGTCTGACAATCACTCTCGCGGTCGCCGTCATCCCCGCCCGCAGGCCGCTCGCGAGCTGGTTGAGCCGGAACGTCACGTCGTAGGAGACGACGCTGTTGCTCGTGGTCGAGAGCGTCGAGATCGCGACGACGTGCGCCGCCAGCTGTCTGTTCGAGAGCGCGGTGACGGTGACCGTCGCCGGCTGGCCGACGCGCAGCTGGCCGATGTCGGACTCGCTGAACGGGACGACCAGGTCCATCGCCTTGAGGTTCACGAGCGAGATGAAGCCGGAGCTGGAGGAGGACGAGGAGGAGCTGCCGCTGGAGGCGCCGCCGCCCGCGCCGCTGGTGGACGTGCTGGAGGTGGCGGCGGTCGACGTCGAGGTGGTCGAGCCGCCGCCGCTGACGGTCGCGCCGACGGAGGAGTTGATCGAGGCGATCGTGCCGTCCATCGGGGCGCGCAGGACGGTGTCGTCGACGGTCGTCTGCGCGTCGGTGACGGCCTGCTCCAGCGAGGTCAGCTCAGCCGCGCTCGGCGTCGTCGTCGTGGTCGCGGAGCCGGACTTGCCGCTCGTGCCGCTGCCTCCGGTCGTGCTCGTGGTGCTCGTCCCGCCGCCGCTCGAGCGCGACCCGCCGGTGGCGCCCGATCCGCTCGACCCGCCCGTTCCGCTCCGTCCGGTCGCTCCGGTCGTGCCGCCCGTCCCGGTCGTCGTCGTGCCGGTGGAGGTGCCGCTCCCGCCTCTGCCGGGCGTCGTGGAGGTCGTCGAGGTCCCGCTCGGCGCCGGCGTCGGGATCGTCGTGATCGTGGTGCTCGTGTGCGACGGCGTCGTCGTCACGGTCGTGACCGTCGTCGCCGGCGCGTCGCCGGTCGCCGGTGTCGTCGTCACCTGCGTCGTGGTGCGCGGCGGCACGGTCGTGCCGGTCGTCTTCGTCGTGACCGGGGTCGTGGAGGTCGGCGTCGTCGACGTCCCTCTCTTCTTCTTCTTCGCTCTGACGGCGGCGGTCGCCGCGATGCTCGTGTTCGACTGGATCGTGGAGGTCGTCGCGGCCGTGTCGGCGGCGGTCGTCCCGGTCGCGACCGCGGAGGCGGTCGTCGCGGTCTGGCCCGAGGAGGAGGACGAGGAGCCGCCGGAGGAGGAGCCGCCGGAGGTCGAGGCGGTCGCCTCGCCGTCCTCGGCGGAGGTGAGGTTGTCCTGCGCCTGCGTGAGCGCGGCGTCGGCCGCCGTCGGGTCGATCTTCGCCAGCAGCTGGCCGGCGACGACGTGCTGGCCGGGCTTGACATAGACGTGCGTCAGCTTGCCGCTGTTCGCGAAGTTCACGCTCATCTGCGTCGCCGGCGAGACGCTGCCGCTGCCCGAGACGGTCGACTGCACGACGCCGCGCTCGACCGTCACGGTGCGCTCGATCGCGCCGCCGCTGGTGGAGGCGTTCGACGGTCCGACGATCAGGATCGCGGCGACGATCGCCCCGACGCACGCGGCTGCCAGGACGTAGGTGGTCCATGTCCGGCTCGCGCGCACTCGCTGCTGCATCCGTCGCCTGCTCCTGGTCGATTCGTCCGCTGGGCGCCGGCAGACAGGTCGCCTGCTCGACGGCCGACCATGATGGGGCGAGAACCGAAGAGAACTCTAAGAAGCCGCTCAGTGCAGGATCAATGTTCAGCGGCGATCCGGCGGCCCGACGGAGAGTGCGAACACATGCTGCGGGCCATAGACGCCGCCATGGAACAGTTCGCCGGTGTCGGTGAACCCGGCGCGCAAGTAGGCACGGATCGCCGGGCCGTTGTCGGTGTTGACGGTCAGCACGACGCGGCGGATCGCCGGGTCGAAGCGCGCCAGGTATTCGGGCAGCACGCGCAGCGCGGCGGGTGCGATGCCCTGGCCCTGGCGGCTCGCGTCGACGAAGAAGGCGCGCAGCAGCATGTCCTGGCGCCCGCGGATCAGGCGCCCCGCCCCGGGGCCGCCCTGCAACGCGAAGAAGCCGACCGGGACGCCGTCCTCGGTGATCGCGACCGGGTGCTGGGCGGGGTCGCGCTCGGCCGGCGGGAGCGTGTCGGTCGGCACGCCCGAGTATCTGCGCTGCGTCGGGTGAGGCCCGAGCGCAAGCACCCGCGAGCGCAGCCGCAGGCCGACGGGCACGAGCGCGATCTCGCCGTGGCGGGGGTCGTCGTCGGCCGTCAGATCCTCCCCTCCGATCACGTCCACGGTCATCGCTCCACCCCCTAGATCGCAGCCTGCGCCGGGGACGAGCGGCCCGCGCCGGCGACCGCCAGGCGCGCGACGCGGCGGCGGTGCTCGCGCGCCGGGCCGAGCTGCGCGGCGTCGAGGTGCGCGCGCTTGTAGAGCCAGTGGACGTCGGCCTCCCAGGTGAAGCCGATGCCGCCGTGGAGCTGGATCGCGGCGGCGGTCGCGTGCACGCCGGCGTCGCTCGCGGCGGTCTTCGCGAGCGAGGCGCCGCGCGCCAGCGAGTCGGGGTCGGCGTCGGCCGCCCAGGCGGCGAAGTAGGTCGCCGAGCGCGCGCCCTCGGTGTCCAGCAGCATCTGCGCGCAGCGGTGCGAGACCGCCTGGAAGACGCCGACCGGCACGCCGAACTGTCTGCGCTCCTTGACGTAGGCGAGCGTCATGTCGAGCGCCCGCTGCGCCAGCCCGGTCAGCTCCGCCGCGAGCGCGATCTCGGCGCGGTCGAGGCCGGCGGCGAGCGTGGCGGGGGCTCCCAGCGACTCGCCGCTGCCCGGCCGCGTCACGCGCACGCGCGCGTAGCGCCGCGTCGGGTCGATCGTCTCGCGCGGCTCGATCGCGATCTCGCCGTCCCCGACCGCATGGAGCGTCGCGACGCCGTCCTCCACGAGCACGACGTGGGCCGCCGCCTCGGCGTCGGGGACGAGGTCGGCGACGTCCTCGCGGGCGAAGGCGAGCGTCGCCGTCGCGCTGCCGTCGGCGATCCCCGGCAGCAGCCGCGCGCGCTGCTCCTCCGAGCCGGCCGCGTCGATCAGCAGCCCGGCGGCGGCGTTCGAGAGCAGCGGCGACGCGGCCGCCGCGTAGCCCAGCTCCTCCAGCAGGATCACCAGCTCCAGCACGCCGAGGCCCTGGCCGCCGTGCGCCTCGGGGATCGCGATGCCGGGCCAGCCGAGCTCGACCAGCTCCTGCCAGAGGGAGGGGTCGTAGGCGCCCTCCTCGGCGGCCTCGCGGACCCGCTCCATCGGCGAGCGGGCGGTGAGCAGCTCGCGCGCGGTGCGTCTGATCTCGCGCTGGTCGTCGGTGAAGTCGAAGTTCATCAGCGCATCCGGGGCAGGCCGAGCACGCGCTCGGCGACGATGTTTCTCAGGATCTCGGTGGTGCCGCCCTCGATCGTGTTGCCGCGGGCGCGCAGCAGCGCGAACGCCCACGGCGAGTCGGTCGCGAGCGCCTCGGGGCCGAGCAGCTCGACCGCCAGCTCCGTCGCGTGCTGGTTCGTCTCCGACCACATCCACTTCGTCAGCGACCCCTCCGGGCCCGGCTGGCCGTACTTCATCTGCGCGGTCAGGCCGCGGTAGGCGGTCAGGCGCAGGATCTCGGCGCGCACGTGCAGGTCGCCGAGCCGCTCGGCGACCGACTCGTCCTCCAGCAGGCCGCGCTCCGCGGCGATCTCGGTCAGCTCGTCGAGCAGCACCTTGAGCGCGACCTGGAGTCCGAAGGCGAGCCCGGCACGCTCGTTCATCAGCGTCGTGAGCGCGACCGCCCAGCCGTTGCCGACGCCGCCGACGACGTTCTCGTCGGGGATCCAGACGTCCTCCAGGAACAGCTCGTTGAACTCCGCCGCGCCGGTGATCTGGCGCAGCGGCCGGACCAGCACGCCGTCCTGCTCCATGTCCATCAGGAAGTAGGTGAGGCCTCTGTGCTTCTTCGCCTCGGGGTCGCTGCGGGCGACGAGCATGCACCACTTGGCGCGGTGGGCGAAGCTCGTCCACACCTTCTGGCCGGTGACGCGCCAGCCGCCGTCGACCTTCACCGCGCGCGTCTTCAGCGCCGCCAGGTCGGAGCCGGCGTCGGGCTCGGAGAAGCCCTGGCACCAGATCTCCTCGGCGGTGACGATCGGCGGCAGGTAGCGGTCTCTCTGTTCCTGGGAGCCGTGGACCATCAGCGTCGGGCCGCCGAGCACGAGCCCGAGCACGTTCGCCGGGTACGGCGCCCGCGCGCGGGCCAGCTCCTCATTGAAGATCGCCGACTCGACCAGCGTCGCCCCGCGCCCGCCGTACTCCTCCGGCCAGTAGACGGCCGCCCAGCCGGCGGCCGCCAGCTCCCGCTGCCAGTCGATCCGGTGCTCGAGCGACTCGGCCTCGCCCTCCGGCTCGGGGCCCGGATGGTGCGCGGCGAGCCAGCCGCGCAGCTCGTCGCGGAAGGCCAGCTCGCTCGGGGAGAAGGTCAGGTCCATGGGACAGCGGCTCCTGCTCGGGGCACGAGGCGTGGTACCCGACTCAGCGCCCCGTGAACCGCGCGGCGCGGCGCTCGACGAACGACAGCAGCCCCTCGGCGCCGTCCTCGCTGCGCATCAGCGGCACCACGTCGGGCTGGAGGCGGGCGGCGGCGGCGGATTCGCCCTCGCGGATCGCGAGCTGCGCCGAGCGCAGCGTCGCCTGCACGCCGAGCGGCGCGGAACGCTCGGCGATCCGCTCCGCCAGCAGGATCGCGCGCTCGACGTCGGCGCCCGGCTCCACGACCTCCTGCACGAGCCCGATCCGCAGCGCCTCGGCTGCGTCGAACTCGTCGCCGGTCAGCAGCCAGCGCATCGCGTTGCCCCAGCCGGCCTCGCGCGGGAAACGAATTGTGGCGCCGCCGAAGGGGTAGATCCCGCGCTGGACCTCGAGCTGCGTGAAGCGCGTGTCCGAGCTGGCGATGCGGATGTCGGCCGCCAGCAGCAGCTCGATCCCGAGCGTGATGCACCAGCCGTGCGCGGCGGCGACGATCGGCGTCGTGTAGGGGAGCCCGTCGAGCCGCCACGGCTGGCGGCCGCCCTCGGGCACCGTCAGGGTGCCGTCGACCTGGATCGCGGGCGCGACGTCCGCCAGGTCGAGGCCGCCGGTGAAGTGCTCGCCGTGGGCGAAGAGGACGCCGCAGCGCAGCTCGCGGTCGCGCTCCAGCTCCCCGTAGGCGAGCGCCAGCTCCTCCAGCATCGCGAGCGTGAAGGCGTTGCGCTTGTGCGCCCGGTTCAGTCCGATCAGCAGCACGTGCCCGCGCCGCTCGGTCGTGATCGTGCTCGCGTCGCGTTCGTCGCCCATGTCGGGTCCACCCTCCGTCGATCGCCCCGCCCCGCTTGGAGAGGGGCGCACTATGACGGCCATCATAGTGCTAGCGTTGCGGCCGATGAGCCAGTCGACCGACGCCCCCGCGCGACCCTTCGACGACGCCAGCGCGGTCGAGCCGCTGGGCGACGGGCGCTTCCTCGCCGACGTCGACCTCAACTGGTCGGCGCCGACCGCCGCGAACGGCGGCTACGTCGCGGCGATGGTCGTGCGCGCGATCGAGCTGCAGGCCGACCCCTTCGGACAGCGGCGGCTGCGCTCCCTCACGCTGCACTACCTGCGCCCCGCCGGCGCCGGTCCGCTGGAGCTGCAGGTCGAGCTGGTGCGCGAGGGGCGGCGGATCTCGAACGTCGCCGTGCGCGGGATCCAGAACGGCAGAGCGGTCCTCTCGGCGCTCGCCGCGCTCGCGGTCCCCGACATCCCGGCCGCCGCGACCTGGCAGCCGGCGCCGCCCGAGGTCGCGCCCGCCCCGCCGCGCGGCGCGCCGTCGCTCCCGCCCGACAGATGGCGCCGCGACGAGCGTGACCACTGGCTCGGGCACGTGCCGGGCACGCCGTCGATCTTTCAGCGGATGCGATTCGCGCCGCGCTTCGGCGGGATCCCGTTAAGCGGCCGCGAGCTGGCGCCTGGCGCGGGACCCGAGACGGGCGGCTGGATCTCGCTGCCCGAGCCGCATCCGATCGACGCCGCCTACGTCGCGCTGCTCGCCGACGTCTGGTGGCCGCCCGGCTTCGAGCCGCTCGACCGCCCCGCGGTCGCGCCGACGATCGACCTGACGATCCACTTCCGCGCCGACATCCCCCCGGCTGGGCTCCCGGACCAGCCGGTGCTCGGCTGGTATCGCAGCAGCGCCGCGCGCGACGGCCTCGTCGAGGAGGACGGGCTGCTGTTCCTCCGCGACGGCACGCTGCTGGCGCACTCGCGCCAGCTCGCGATCTTCATGCCGGTCGACGCGGGATAGGCTGCCGGCCGCCGCCGTCCGCGGGAACAGGTCAAATCTGCTGCCCCTGGAGGGCAGTGATCTTGACCTCTCCCGCTCGGGCTCAGCCGACCGGCGCTCGCGCGGCCACCGGCGTCAGCTGCGGGCGCTTCGCCTCGACGCCGTCGCCGGAGGAGCGGCCGCGCAGACGGCGGCCGAGCCAGGGGACGAGGTGGCGACGCGACCAGGCCAGCTCGGCCGCCAGCAGCTCCTGACGGCTGCGCGGGGCGGGCGGGGGCAGCGGCAGCGCCCAGGCGCCATCCGCGCCGGGGAGGTTGAGGGCGGCGGCCATCGCGGCGGCGATGCGGGCGTGGCCGGCGCCGTTCGCGTGCAGGCGGTCCTCGCTCCAGAGGCGCGGGTCGGAGGCGACCGGCGCGCGGCCGAGGTCGATCAGGAGCGCCCCGCTGCGCTTGCAGGCGGCGCGCAGCTCGGCGTTCAGCGTCAGGACACGCGAGCCGAGGGGCCGAGCGATCGGCATGATCGGGCCGGGCTCCGGCAGCGTGCAGGTGAGGACGGTCGCGCCGATCCGGACGAGCGCGGTCTGCATCGCCTCGACGTGACCGGCGACGAGCTCCGCGTCGAAGCCGGGGCGCAGCACGTCGTTGATGCCGACGACGACGGAGGCGAGGTCGGGGTCGAGCGCGAGCGCGGGCTCGAGCTGGCCGGAGCGGACCTGGCCCGCGAGCCGGCCGCGGACGGCGAGGTTGGCGTAGCCGAGCGAGGGGTTGATCGTGGCGAGGCGCTCCGCCAGCCGATCCGCCCAGCCACGGTAGCCGCCGCTGCCGTCGGCGTCGTCGAGGCCCTCGGTCATGCTGTCGCCGAGGGCGACGAAGCGGCTTAACATCGAACCAGTCTCCCA
>JAATFK010000326.1 GCA_015655225.1 Solirubrobacterales bacterium
ACGCCGTTGATCGTGCCGACGGCGGCGCCGATCGCGAGGATGATCGGGACCGAGATCGCGCCGCCGAGGCCGGCCGGCACGAGCCAGGTCACGAACAGGACGCTCGTGAACGTCATCAGCGGCGAGATCGTCAGGTCGAAGCCGCCGCGACCGCTGATGATCGACGGGGTGCTGGCCATCGCCGCGCACGCGAGCGGCGCGAACGTGGCGAGCTGCTCGGTCCAGCCGAAGTGCGGCTGGGCGATCAGGTTGGCGATCAGCAGCGCGAGCGCGAAGACGAGCGCGAACGCGAAGCTGTAGGTGCGCACGAGCCGCCGCAACTGCGGCCGCCGGCTCACCGGTCTAGCGGGCAGGGCGACGGTCGCCTGCGACATGGCTCTCCCTTCCTTCCTCACCGAAGAAGCTCGACAGCAGCGCCTGCCGGGACAGCGACGCGCGTCCGATCTCGTTGACCAGCTCGTGCTCCCGGAAGACGAGGACCCGATCCATCAGCTCGATGTGCTCGTCGAGCTCGCTCGACAGCATCACGATCGCCATGCCCTGCCCCGCCAGCTGCGTCAGCAGCCGGTAGAGGTCGCGCTTGGCGCCGACGTCGATGCCGCGCGTCGGGTCGTTCAGCAGCAGCACGCGCGGCTCGGAGGCGAGCCAGCGGGCGATGATCACCTTCTGCTGGTTGCCGCCCGAGAGCGTCGTGATCGCGTCGTCCTGGTCGCCCAGCACGATCCCGAGCGAGCGGATGTAGCCGTCGAGGCGGCGCTCCGTCGCGGACGTGTTGAGCAGGCCCAGGTGGGCGTCGCGGTCGAGCGTCGCGATCCCGAAGTTCTCGCGGATCGACATCCAGCGGAAGAGCGCGTCGAGCCCACGCTCGCGGGGGACGTAGGCGATCTCGCAGGCGGCCGCCTCGGCCGGCGAGCCGATCGGGATCTCCTCGCCGTCGATCTCGCGCAGCGTCTCGCCGGCGTAGGTGGGGACGCCCCAGAGCGCCTCCAGGAAGGCGCCCTGGCCGTGGCCCTCAAGGCCCGCCAGGCCGACCAGCTCGCCGGCCTTGATCTCGACGTCGAACGGCGCCCGGCCGGCCTCCAGCTGCATTCCCCGCGCGGCGACGACGGTCGCGCCGCGGCGCTCGTCGAGTCTGTCGGCGCCCTCGCGGGCGTGCTGGGTCAGCTGGTCGGAGCCGGTCATCAGCCGGACGACCTCGCCGTCGTTCCACTCGCCGCGGTTCAGCTCGGCGACGGTCTCGCCGGAGCGCATGATCGTCATGCGGTCGCCGATCTCGTCGATCTCGTCCATGCGGTGGGTGATGAAGATCACGCCGACGCCGTCGGCGGTCAGCTCATGAACCTTCGCGAAGAGGCGGTCGCGCGTCGCGATGTCGAGCGCGGAGGTCGCCTCGTCGAGGATCAGCACGCGGGGGTTGCGGAGCAGCGCGCGGACGATGCAGCACGACTGGCGGTCGCTCAGCGAGAGGTCCTCGGCGGCGGTGTCGAGCGAGATCGCGCCGTCGACCAGCTGGTCGAGCGCGGCCGCGGCGAGGCGCCGCTTCTCTCTCTTGGAGGAGCGCTGGCGCAGCAGCTGGTCGTGGCCGAGCCAGACGTTGTCGAGGACGGAGCGCGCCTCGGAGACGAGCACCTCCTGGAAGACGGTGACGAGGCCGTGCTCCTGCGCCTGGCGCGGGTTTCTCAGCTGTGGGATCGCGGTTCCCCCCAGCTCGATCGTGCCGCTGTCGGGGGCGTGGACGCCGCTGAGGATCTTCACCAGCGTGCTCTTGCCCGAGCCGTTCTCGCCCACGAGCGCGTGGACCTCGCCGGCCCGCAGCGTGAACGAGCAGTCGCGCAGCGCCCGCGTCGGGCCGAAGGCCTTCGCCAGGCCCTCCACGCGCAGCAGCACGTCACTCGTCACGGGTGTCACCGCCGGTCCGAGCGCGGTGCTCCGATCGCTGGCCATCTCACTCCTCTCCCATCAATTCGACCGTGCGAACGCACCGGTCGACGGATCGCATGATCCTATAGCATTTGCTAGAGGATTTCCAACAGGATCTGTTGCTTCAAGCCTTCTTGACGCCGACGACGCGCCCGTCGAGCGGGCGGGCGTGCCACGACGAGAAGCGGATCTGGCCGAACCACTCCGGCAGGACGATGTCGCCCACCTCGCGACGCTTGTCGAGCGCCGCTCGCAGCTCGCCGATCGAGCCGGTCGTCTCGTAGACGGCGAGGTGACTGAGGCCGCTCTCGCCGTCGGCGACGGTGTGCTCGATCTCGTAGCGGCGCCCGGCGTCGAAGCCGGGCGTCTCGAGGTTCTCGCGCAGGTGCGCGTCGTACCAGCGCTGGTAGTCGGCGGCCGAGACGCCCGCGGGCGGCTGGCTGAAGACGAGGTAGAGGTCGTCGGACATGACTACGCCATCACCTCCGTGCGGGCCTGGCGCTCGTCGACGCCGGCCGCGAAGGTCGGCACCGTCGAGCCGTCTGCCGTCAGCAGCAGCGACGACTCCTCGTACCAGCTGTCGGGCGCTCTGGTGCCCCAGAACGAGCGGCAGCGCGGGTCCGAGACCGACCAGCGCAGCGGCTTCAGGTCGGGGTCGCCGGTGTAGTAGTCGCACGAGTAGAGCTCGACGCGATGCCCGTCGGGATCGCGCAGGTAGACGAAGAACGCGTTCGAGACGCCGTGGCGGCCGGGGCCGCGCTCGATCGTGTAGCTGTGCTCGGCGGCGGCGAGCTGGTCGCAGGCGTGCAGGACGCCCGCCGGCTCGGCGACGTAGAGGCCGATGTGGTGCAGGCGCGGGCCGGTCCCGAGCGTCAGCGCGACGTCGTGCACGCCCGGCTTGCGCAGCAGCCAGGCGCCGGCGATCTGCTCGTTCTCGCCGTCGGTCGAGATGTACTCCGAGCAGCGGAAGCCGAGCTGCTGCCAGAAGGCGAACGTCGTCTCGACCTGCGGGCTGTGGAAGTTGAAGTGGTCGAAGCGCATGATCGGCGCCCCGCGCTGGATGTCGAACCGCTGCAGCTGCGTCGGGAACTGCTCGATCGCGTAGAAGAACTCGAGCGGGAAGCCGAACGGGTCGGTCGCGCGCAGCGCTCTGCCCATGCCGCGCAGCTCGCCGTCGACCCACGAGACGGTCGAGCCGAGCGCCTCCAGGCGCGCCGCGAGCGGCGCGAGGTCGTCCTCGGAGCGAACGCGGAAGCCGATCCGGCGCACGCCCGCGACGGGGCCCTGCCGCAGCACGATCGAGTGGTGCAGCCGCTCCTCCCAGCCGCGCAGGTAGATCGCCTCGTCGTCCTCGTGGGAGACGACCAGGCCGAGCAGGTCGACGTAGAACGCGCGCGAGGCGGCGAGGTCGGTGACCGTCAGCTCGGCGTAGGCCGAGCGCAGCACGTCGAACGCCGGCGTCACCGGGGTGCGCTGACCAGCTCTGTGACCGTTGGCGTCACGATGGGGTCTCCTTCTGAGGTTGCTCCGGGGGTTGACGCAGGCCCAGCCGCGGTATCGCGTGGCTGCCGAGCGCGACGTGCACGACCTCGAGGTCGCAGTAGAACTCGAAGGCGTAGTCGCCGCCCTCGCGGCCGATGCCGGACTGCTTGACGCCGCCGAACGGCGTCCGCAGGTCCCGCACGTTCTGCGAGTTGATCCAGCACATGCCGGTGTC
>JAATFK010000486.1 GCA_015655225.1 Solirubrobacterales bacterium
CCTCCGACGCATGTTGCAGTGCGAGGTTGCGAGCCGCCACGCCGTCTCGATCGTGACGTTCAACATCGACCTGCTGATCGAGAGCGCTCTCGAGATCCTAAGCCACTCCCGGCCGGGAGCGCCGTGGTCGCTTCGATCCGCCTACGGCTTTGCGAGACCGTTCGAACCGGTAAGCGGACGATCGAACGGTTTCCCGTACGAGGGCGAGGAAGCACAGATCCGTCTCTACAAAATGCACGGATCCGTGAACTGGTTGTTCCAGATCCGCGGGTACTACCCGCCGGCCGACCAAGGGACGAAGAAGAGCACCATCTGGCAGCTCACGGACAGAGAAATCGGCTCGGGACGCCAGTTCTTCAAACCGGACAGAGGACGAGGTTGGGACGTCTTTCCCCTCATCGTCCCGCCGGTCTACGAGAAGCACGCGCTGATCCGAACCCATCTCGGCGAGGTCTGGAGCAACGCTGAAGCGGCGCTGGAGTCCGCCAAGAGAGTCGTCTTCTGGGGCTACTCGTTTCCTGCGGCGGACGTGCACGCTAGCCACTTCTTCCAGTCGCTGAGCGAACGCAATCTCGCACTCAAGCAGCCGGTCCTGATCAATCCCGATCCGGGATCGGCCGGGGCTCTCTGGCGCGTCCTGCGACCGCGGAGCGTGACCCACTACGAAGACGCCCAGGCATACCTCGCGTCGGTCGAATGACGCTCGGCCCCGCCTACGGCGCGACCCAGAAGGCGTCGCTGCCGGCGGTGTGTTGCACGGCGCCGGACTCCAGCAGCTGGCGGCGCGTCTGCTCGCGGTCGGCGTCGCCGAGCACGGCGGCGACCTCCTGGGTCGCGAGCGGCTCGCCGGCCCAGCGCAGGACCGCGAGCGGGTCCTCGGCCCAGGGGCGGCGCTCCAGCGCGGGCGCGAGGTTCGCGAGCGCGGCCTCGTACGCGGCCCACGGCTGGAAGCCTGGGATCTCGAACGTCGCACCACCCGAGCGCAGCACGTAGGACGGGCACGTGTAGCGCCGCCCGGGGCCGCCGCCGGCCCAGTCGTCCTCCACGTCGGCGAGCTTGTGGTCGAGCGCGAGCGCGGCGAGACCGGGGTGCCGCGCCGCGTCCAGGTCGCCCTCGAAGGCGGCCTCGATCGCCGGCTCGGCGACCCAGCCGCGCAGCTCCTCCGGGTCGAGCCCGGCGGCGCGCGCGGCCGCGTCGATCACCGTGGGGTCGTCGATCGCCTCGGCGTCCGCGAGCCCGGCGATCCGCAGCTCGCGCAGCAGGCGATCCTCGCTGCCCGGCCGCCGTTCGCGCGCCGCGACGACCGCCCGGCCGGCGTCCCACGAGCCGGCGGGCGCGCGCGACTCGACCTCCGCCAGCGGCATCCCGTACTGGTCGAAGTGGCGCAGGATCCCGCCCAGCCGCTCGGCCGTCAGACCCTTCGCCTCCAGCGTGGCGGCGTCGCGCGCGAGCCCGACCATCCGCACCGTCCAGTCGAGCTGGTCGCCGAAGCGCCAGCGCAGCTTCCAGCGGATCGGCTCGGCGCTGTACGCGAACGGGCACGACGGGTCGGTGAACTCCTCCAGCGCGACGCGCACGGCGCCCGCGTCCCCCGCCCCGCTCATGCGACCGACTCCGCGCTCGACAGCACGCGCGGCTCCAGCTCCCGCAGGCCGCCCAGCAGCGCCGCCACCTCGGCGTCAGGGCCGAGCGCGAGCGCGTGCTCGCAGGCGCGGATCGCGTCGCTGACGCGGTCGGTGCGGGCGAGCGCGTGCGCGTAGCGCGACCACGCCGCCGGCGACTCGGGCGCGAGCAGCGTCGCCGCCTCGGTCGTCGTCACCTCGGCGCCGACGTCGCCGGTCAGCTGGTAGACGAGCGCGAGGTCGAGCAGGCCGTCGAGCGACGGCGTCAAGCCCCGCGCGTGCTCCAGCGCCTCCAGCGCGCCCTCGCGGTCCATCCGCCGCAGCCGCAGGCGGCCGAGCCGCTCCCACGCGGAGGCGTCGTTCGGCGAGCGCTCGATCTCGCTCCGGACCGCGTCGCTCGCGAGGTCGTAGGCGCCCATGTCCTCGTAGATGCGGGCGGCGAAGCGGTGCGGCGTCGGGCGCTGCCGGTCGAAGCGGGCCCAGTCGCGCACCGCCCGCGCGGCGGCGGGCAGGTTGCCCGACTGCCAGAACGCGATCGTCAGCTGCCGCAGCACGACCGGGTTGCGGGGATCGGCGTCGCGGGCGTAGATCAGCCGGCGGGCGGCCAGCTCCGGGTGGCCCTCGGCCATCGCGTGCTGCGCGGCGGTCATGAAGCGCTCGACGCGGTCGGCGCTCGCGTCCGGTCTGGAGAAGTCGACGAACTGCAGCGACCCGAACGGGATCGTGCGGACGCCCGGCTGGAACTTGACGCGCGCCCACTGCTGCACGTCGTCGCCCTCGCCGGAGAAGTAGATCCCGGTCACGCTGCCGACGCCCCACTCGGGATAGGAGAGGCAGCGCGCGTAGCGGTGCACGACCGACTGCTCGGGGACCTGCGAGCCGAACGGGTCGTGTCTCTCGCGGTC
The DNA here is from genome assembly GCA_015655225.1 of Solirubrobacterales bacterium. Taxonomy (GTDB): domain Bacteria; phylum Actinomycetota; class Thermoleophilia; order Solirubrobacterales; family Solirubrobacteraceae; genus Conexibacter. Next base: position 2,528 of record JAATFK010000486.1, read on the forward strand.
GGCCGCCTCCTCGCGCTGGCGCTGCTGCTCGGCGTACGCTCTCGCGCCCTCCTCGGCGCGGCGTCTGCGCGCGGCCGCGGCGGAAGCTCTCACGGCGCTGGCGGAGACTCTGCCGCTGCGCGAGGTCGCAGTCAGCTGCTCCAGCTGGTCGGCCGCCTCGTTGATCGCCTGCAGATGGCGCTGGTGCTCGTGCTGACGCCCCGGCGGCGCGATGTCCGGGTGCCAGACCTTCGCCATCCGGCGGCGCGCGAGCTGGACCGCGCGCTTGTCGAACGGCGGGTCGAGCTCCAGCAGCAGGATGGCCTGCTCGATGTCGTAGACCTGCGCCATGCTCTATCGAGGTTAGCGGGGGACGGGTGTCGCGGACCAGTGCGGGGGTGCGGGCGGCGGCCGTCTATCCTCCAGCGGGATGTCGGCCCAGTACATCTTCTCGATGCACAGACTGTCGCGGCGCTTCCCGCCCGACAAGGAAGTCCTCAGAGAGGTCTCGCTGTCGTTCTACCCGGGCGCCAAGATCGGCGTGCTGGGCTACAACGGCGCCGGCAAGTCGACCGTCCTGCGGATCATGGCGGGCGTCGACACCGAGTTCCGCGGCGAGGCGAAGCTCGCACCCGGCGCCAGCGTCGGCATGCTGGAGCAGGAGCCGCACCTCGACGAGAGCAGAGACGTGCGCGGCAACGTCGAGGACGGCGTCGCCGAGCAGCGCGACCTGCTCGACCGCTTCAACCACCTCGCCGCCAACTACTCCGACGAGACCGCCGACGAGTTCGCCCGCCTGCAGGAGCAGATCGACGCGGCCGACGCCTGGAACCTCGACACGGTCCTCGACACCGCGATGGACGCCCTGCGGCTGCCGCCCGGCGACGCCGCGATCGAGAACCTCTCCGGCGGCGAGCGGCGCCGCGTCGCGCTCTGCCGCCTGCTGCTGCGCGCGCCCGACCTGCTGCTGCTGGACGAGCCGACCAACCACCTCGACGCCGAGTCGGTCTCGTGGCTGGAGACGCACCTGAAGGAGTACCCCGGGACGATCGTCGCGATCACCCACGATCGCTACTTCCTCGACAACGTCGCCGGCTGGATCCTCGAGCTCGACCGCGGCCGCGGGATCCC
>JAATFK010000060.1 GCA_015655225.1 Solirubrobacterales bacterium
CTTCAGGCACTCGTGCCTGAAACCCGCCCCCAACCACACCGAAAACCGCGCCCCCAAGGCCGAAAAAAGCCCCGCGTTTGCAGGGTTTTTACTGAGGTGAGCGAGGGGACTCGAACCCACGACCGCCTGGACCACAATCAGCGCAGGTGACGCGCCAAATGAGCCCTGTTTGCAGGGTTTTACTATCTCTTTCGTGGCCGCATATGTGGTAGATATCGGTGCCGATTCGGGGCGATTACGGCCGCTTCAGGCACTTAAGGCGTGAGTGCCTTTTCGGCCGGGCGGCCAGATTGGAGCCCCCTGCCGAGTCAGCATCCGAGCAGTCGTCGTCGCGGCAGATCCCCACTTCGGGGCCGCCGGTCGATCTCGCGGCTGAAGCGCTCCAGCCCCGCTGCGGCAGGCACCCCGCAGGACTGCCTGCGATCGCGACGTCCCGAGCCCCGGAGCGGTTTCGTCGCGGGACTCCACGCTCGTCGAGGAGCGTCAAAGGCTCTCGGCCGGGACGAAGCTGAGCACCGCGCGGACCGCGTCCTCGGCCGCGCGCGCGTCGAACGCCGCGCCGGTCGCCACGCGCTCGAGGGCGACGCCGATGATCGCCGACCAGAACGCGCGACTCTGTGCCGCGGGGCCCGCTGGCGTCGTCCAGCCGTGGCGGGCGAGGACGCTCTCGGCCGCGCGTTGCGCCTCGGCATGAAGGGCGTCGAACGTCTCGCTCACGCGAGGGGCGAGGTCCGGACGCCGGCGGACGAGGAGCATCGCCTCGACGAAGCTGGGGATCGACTCGGACGAGAGCGCGGCACGCACCATCCCCCGGACCGCGGCCTCTGGCGTGCGGGCTCGCTCGGCCGCGCGCTCGATCGCTGCCCGGACGATCAGCACGTCGCGGCACGAGACCTCGACGAAGAGCGTCTCCTTGTCGCCGAAGTAGTAGGTCACCTGGCTCGGGAAGCGGTCGGCCGCCCGCGCGATCTCGGAGATCGAGACGCCGCTCAGCCCGCGGGCGAGGAAGAGCTCCGAGGCTGCGTCGATCAGCGCCGCGCGCGTCTCGCGGCCGCCTTGGCGGGTGGCGCGAGCGTGATGTCGGGGGCTGGCTTCCACGTCCCCGTTGTACCAGGCCAGTCGGAGACGTGCGAAGACTTATTTGTATTGTCGACAAACAATGTCTAGGGTTTCCGCCCATGAGACTGATCACGTTCGACGACGGCCGCGTCGGCCGCATCGAGGGAGACGGAGTCGTAGAGCTCGACGTCCCCACCATGCGCCGCTACTTCGAGCTCGAGGGCAAGGTCGAGCCGACGGGACGCGAGGTCCCGCTGGCCGACGTGCGCCTGCGCGCGCCAATCCACCCCAAGAAGTTCTTCCACACCGCCGGCAACTTCCAAGAGCACCACGAGGAATCCAAGAACGTCAACTGGTCGCACCCGGTGCTGCCGTGGATCGTGTTCTTCCAGAACCTCGACGCGATCATCGGGCCCGACGACCCGATCATCTATCCCGAGGCACTCACCAACGAGCTGGACTACGAGCTCGAGCTCGCCGTGATCATCGGCAAGCCGGGCAAGTTCTTCTCCCCCGAGGAGGCCGAGAGCTACATCGCCGGCTACGTCATCTTCAACGACATCACCGCGCGCGACATCCAGCGCGAGGAGATGAAGTCCGGCGTCTTCTGTCTCAGCAAGTCAATCGACACCTTCTGCCCATTGGGGCCGTGGATCGTCACGCCCGATGAGCTCGGCGACCCCGCGGATCTGAACATGTCGCTTCGCGTCAACGGCAACTCGCGCCAGGAGTCGCACACCGGGAAGATGTCGGTCACCGTCCCGGAGATCATCAGCCACTACTCACCGATGGGCTACAACGCCGGCGACATCATCTCCACCGGAACGGTCTCCGGCGTCGCTGGCTTCAGCGACGACCCCTTCGCCAACTACCTCAAGCCCGGTGACGTCGTCGAGGCCGAGATCGAGAACATCGGCATCCTGCGCAACCCCGTCATCTCCTGGTCACAGGGGCATCCCGAGGATTCGGCGTGAGCACCCACGAGGTCTTCGACGCGCTGAAGCTGCGCATCGAGGACCAGCAGTTCAGCGAGGTTCGGCCCGGGATCTTCGGCGCCAGCCGGGAGACGGAGCAGTTGACCGTCACCGTCTACGTCTACACCCCGGGCTGCGCGTGGGAGACCCACCAGCATCCCGAGGACCAGGTCACGTTCGTCCATGAGGGCGGCGAGGTCGTCTTCGTGGTCGACGGCGAGGAGGTCCCGATGGGCCCCGGGGACCTCTGCGTCCTGCCCGGCAACACCCCCCACTCCGCAACGGTCGCGAAGGGCGGCGAGCGCGTTGTCACCATCAACACCTGGCGCCGCCGGTCGCCGGCCCGGTGAGCTGGCTCGGGCTCGAGGGCCAGGGAGCCGTCATCGCGGGCGGCGGCGGGATCGGCGGCGCCCTCGCGGCCGGCTTCGTCGGCGCCGGAGCACGGACCGTGGTCATCGACCACGACGCGAAACGGCTGGCCGAGCTCGACGAACGCCACGGGCTGACGGCATCCGGCGGCGGCGTCGTCCAGACCGACCTGCGCACGGCCGCGGCCAGCCGAGCGGCGCTGACCCGGGCGACCGAGCTGGCCGGGGCGCTCGACGTCTTCGTGCACAGCCTCGGGACCAACCTGCGCCTCCCGATCGAGGAGTACAGCGACGAGGACTTCGAGCGGATCGTGACGCTCAACCTCTCGACCGCCCTGTGGCTCGGCCAGGCCGCCGCCGTCACGATGCGCGAGCGAAGATCGGGCCGGATGGTCTTCCTCTCGTCGGTCGCCTCGATCCTCGCGCATGCCCACCACGGGCCCTATGCGGCGACAAAGGGCGCGATCAACCAGCTCGTGCGCGTGATGGCGAACGAGCTCGCGCCGACCGGCGTCACCGTCAACGCCGTCGCCCCGGGCTACATCGAGACCGAGCTGACCGCCGACTACCTCGCGCGGCCGGGCAGACGCGAGGGCCTGCTGGCGCTGATCCCGGCCCGGCGCTTCGGGACGCTCGACGAGGTCGTCGGGCCTGTGCTGTTCCTGTCATCCGTCAACGCGAGCTTCGTCACCGGCCAGGTCCTGGCGATCGACGGTGCTCGCACCTGCATCTAGGAGACCATGCTCATGAGCGAATCCGATCGCCTCGCCGGAAAGGCCGTCCTGGTCACCGGTGCCGGCAGCGGCTACGGCGCCGACCTCGCCGTCGGCGCTGCCCGCGAAGGAGCCCGTACCGTCATCGTCCACTACCGCTCCTCGCGCGAGGGCGCCGAGCGCACCGCCACCGCCGTCCGCGAGGCCGGCAGCGAGGCCGTCCTGGTCCAGGGTGACATCACCAGCTGGGACGCCATCAAGTCGTTCATGAGCGACGCGTTCGAGCAGGCCGACGGCGTCGACGTCCTCATCAACAACATCGGCGACATCGCCGCCCAGCAGGACTCGTGGCGCGACATCACCGAGGAGTGGATCGACCACTGCCTCGCCGTCGACATCAAGGGCACGATGCTCTGCATCCACGAAGCCGGGACCCGCATGCTCGGGCGCGAGGGCGGCGTGATCGTGAACATCGGATCCACCGTCATCACACGTGGCTCCCCGCGCGCGCCGCAGTACGCGGCCGGGAAGTACGGCGTGCTCGGCCTCACGAAGTCCTACGCGAAGGCCTTCGCCCCCAAGGTCCGCGTCAACACGTTCTGCCCTGGGTTCATGGCGACCGAGACGATGCAGAAGCGCAAGGACTGGAACTCCGGCCGCCGCGAGGAGCTGATCGCCGCCACCCCGCTCGGCCGCATCCCCGGGCCGGAGGAGTTCGTCAAGCCCGCGTTGTTTCTCTGCAGCGACGACGCCAAGCACATGACCGGCGGCCTGGTCATGTACGACGGCGGCATGGCGCTGCCCGGCGCCTGATCCCAGCGCGAGCACGACCACCGCGCCCGCGCCGACCTAGCGGGCGAGGTGGTCGTGCAGGTGCTTCAGCGACGCGGCCCAGCTGCGGGCGGCGTCGTCGGTGCCCGAGGCCAGGTCCGCAGCCCCCAGGAAGCCGTGGCCGAGGCCGGGCAGGATCCGTGCGTCGAGTCGCGCGTCGGCATCGCGAGCCGCCGCGAGATACGCGGCGACGTTCTCGATCCCGACCGTCTCGTCGTCGGCGCCCCAGAACGCCAGCACGGGACCGCGCAGCAGCGCGGCGAGGCCGAGCGGTGCCGGCGGCGGCGCCACGAGGCTCGCCTGCGGCACCGGGAACCCGTAGTAGGCGACGGTCACGAGGCCGTCGCCGAGGCTCGCCAGGTCGAGGCCGAACGTCGCGCCCATGCAGAAGCCGACGGTCCCGACCATCTCCACGCCCGTGTGCTCGCGCAGCCACGTCACGCAGCTGCTCATGTCACGCAACGTCCGCGTCTCGTCCAGCTCGCGACGACGCGCGAACGCGTCCGCCGACCCTGACCCCTTCAAGGGACCCTGGCGGAAGAACGCGTCGGGGAGCACCGCGACGAAGCCCGCCTGCGCCAGCAGCGCCGTCAGATGCTCGTAGAACGGGCTTCGACCGTAGACGTCGGCCAGCACGAGCACGCCCGGCCGACCCGCGTCGTCGTCCGGTGCGCAGCGCAGCGCAGGCTGGTGCTCTCCGCCGGGCAACGGGATCAGGATCTCCGTGCGCCGGACAGCCGGCTCCGGCTGCCCGGCGGGCACATAGACATGGCACATCGGCTCAGGCCTCCGGAGCGCGGGTCGCTGCGTCTCGCCGATTCGCGACGTCGCGCCAGTGGTCGTCGACCGGGCTGAGGCCGTCGTCGACGATGCGGTTGCGCAGGCTGCCGACGCCTTCGAGCGAGACCTCGACGACGTCGCCGTCCGTCAGCAGCACCTGGGGATCGCGCGCCTCGCCTACGCCGCCTGGCGTGCCGGTGAGGATGACGTCGCCGGGGAGCAACGCCGTCCACGAGGAGATGAACGCGATCAACGTCGGCAGGTCGAAGATGAAGAGCGAGGTACGAGAGGACTGCAGGAGCGCGCCGTTGACCCGCGTCTCCAGCGCCAGGTCGGCGGGATCGAGCTCGTCGGTCGTCACCAGCGTCGGCCCCAGCGGCAGGGTCGCGTCGAAGTTCTTGCCGGCCGTCCACTGACCGCCCCGCTTCTGCCAGTCCCGCATCGAGACGTCGTTGGCGACCGTCACGCCGAGGACATGCTCGAGCGCCTCCGCGGCGCTGATGTGCCGGCCTCCGCGACCGATCACGACGGCCATCTCGCCCTCGTAGTCGACGACCTCGCTGACGGACGGTCGCGGCACGTCGTCGAAGGGCCCGGTCACCGAGGTCGGCAGCCGCAGGAAGACCTCCGGCCACGGCGTCGCGACGTTCGCGAACTCGTCACGGTGAGCGACGTAGTTGCGCCCGGCGCAGAAGATGCGCCGGGGGTCGTCGTGCACCGGGCCGATCAGCGGATCCTGCGGCGGGATCGGCGAGCCGCCCTCGGCCAGGACGCGAACGGCGTCGAGGGCGCGATCACCGCGGGAGATCAGCCCGCTCAACGTCGAGACGTGCTCGTCGCCCAGCGTGCGCGCCACGTCGCTCCAACCACTCGGGGTCCACGCGACGAGGCGCAGCTCGTCGCGGGACCGCTGATGTGCGAGCCGCATCAGTACGCGGGCGGCGGGGAGAGGATCTCGACGCCGTGGCGCTGGCCGGCGGGCACGATGATCGAGAGGTCGATCTGACCGGCGTCCGGCGGCTGGCTGACCGATGGCGCCGGGGTGCAGCAGTCGCGGTAGAAGTCCTCGTGCTGCGGCGTGGCGATGATCAGGAACCGCGCCTCGTCGCTCTCGATCCGCCAGGCGTGGACCTCGCCGCCGGGAAGGTGGACGACGTCCCCCGGGCCGGCGTCGACGCGCTCGTCGCGGACGAGCAGCGCCAGCTGCCCTTCGAGCACCACGAACGTCTCGTCGTCCTCGTCGTGGCGGTGCAAGGGCGTGGCGCAGCCTCTGATCATGCGGACCTCCAGCAACGAGAAGCTGCCTCCGGTCTGACGTGCGCCGACGCGCACGATCCACAGCCCGCCGAGCCCCCACAGCGGCTCGCCCTCGTCGGCCAGGGAGACCGTGGGCACGCCCGCATCATGCTGCTCCTTCATTGCTTCCCCTCGATTTGTCGATTCGTGAACGGGCGGCCTGGGCGGCCGCCGAGATCGCATTGACGATCGGCTCATAGCCGGTGCAGCGGCAGAGATTTCCGCTGATCGCGTCGCGGATGGCCCCGTCGTCGGGGTGCAGGTCGTGGTCCAGCAGGTCCTGGGCGGCGAAGAGCATCCCCGACAGGCAGTAGCCGCACTGGAACCCGTTGTGGTCCCAGAACGCCTCCTGCAGCGACGACAGCTGCCCGTCGGACGCGAGGCCCTCGATCGTCACGATCGCGGCGTCCTGCGCGGCGACCGCGAGCGTCAGGCAGGCTTTAACGACTTCCCCGTTCAGGGCGATCGTGCAGGCGCCGCAGTCGCCGGTTCCGCAGCCGATCTTCGGCCCGATCACGTCGAACGACTCCCGCAGCGCCTCGACCAGCAGCATGCGCGGATCGACGTCCGCGGTCCGGCGGCCGCCGTTGATCTCCAGCTGCAGCTGACAGGTGGCGGTCCCCGGCGTCATCGCCGCTCGCCGGATCGATCGCGGCGGGCGTCGGCCAGCGCCATCGCGACGGCCCGGCGTGCGACGACCGGCGCGACCGCCGCGCGGTAGCTGCCGTCGGCGAGCACGTCCGCGTAGGGCTCAACGACGGCGGCAGACGTGCGGCGCTCGACCTCGGCCAGCACCGCCACATCGCCCTGGCTGCCGAGCACCGTCGAGACGTCGATGACGAGCGGCGTGGCGGTCGCGCCGCCGACCACCAGCCGCACCGCCTCGAGCCTCCCGCTGCTATCCAGCTCCAGGCGCGTGGCGGCGGTGACCAACGGCCAGCTGCTCGCCCCTCGCTTGAGCTTGACGTAGCCGATCCCGCCGTCCTGCTGCAGGGGGAGCTCGAAGCCCGTCAGCAGCTCGGCGGGCGCGAGCGCGCTGCGCATCGCTCCGGCGAGGAGCTCCACGGCGGCGAGCCGGCGCTCGCCGCCGGGGCCGCGGACGACCGCTCGGGCATCGAGCGCGACGAGCGCAGTCGGCGCGTCCGACGACGGCCGCGCGGCGACGAACGACCCGCCGAGCGTCCCCTGGTTGCGAATCTGCACGCCGCCGGTCACGCCACGCGCCATCAGCGCCAGCAGCCGCAGCGGCCCGGCGCTCGTGTCGCCGCGCACGAGGTCGGAGTAGGTGACGGTCGCGCCAAAAAGCACGCCGTCGTCGGTCGCGCGGATCGCTCGCAGCTCGGCCACGCGACGGAGATCGACCACGCGGCCGGCGGTCCGCTCCCCGCTGGCCAGCCACGGGACGACCCACGTCCCACCGCCGATCACGCAGGTGTCCCGCGGCTCGACGGCCAGCTGCTCAGTCGCCTCCCGGACTGTCTCGGGCAGCCGGTAGTCGAGGGCGCCGGCGATCATGCCGCGACCGCCTGGTCGGCTTGCGCGAGCGCCGCGAAGACCCGTGCGGGGCTCGCAGGAAGGGCGTCGATGCGCGCTCCGCGGTGCCGGAGCGCGTCGTTGATCGCGTTGAAGATCGCTGCCTGAGCTCCTCCGAGGCCCGACTCCCCGGCCCCCTTCATGCCCAGCGCGGTGAAGGGGCTGGGCGTGCACTGGTGCAGCAGCTCGATCTGCGGGAGATCGGTCGCGCGCGGCAACAGGTAGCTCTTGAAGCCGTCGGTGCGCAGCACCCCGTCAGCGTCGTGGAGCAGCTCTTCGGTGAGCGCGAGTCCGATGCCGGCGCAGACCGATCCGTAGACCTGGCCGTCGACGAACGCCGGATTGACCACCGTGCCGCAGTCGTGTCCGACGACGTGACGACGCAGGACGGTCACGCCGGTCTCCGGGTCGACCTCCACGATCGCCGCGTGGACGGCGTTCGAGAAGGAGGCGAACGGGCTGATGCGTCCGTGCTCGTCGGGAAGGTGTCGGATGTTGGGCGGCCGGTAGGTGCAGGTCGCCTCCATCGCGGGATCGATGCCGAGGGCGAGGATGAACGCGAGCGTGTGCGCGGCATGGGCGACCGCCCCGATCGGGATCGCATGGCCCTCGTCCGCGACCAGGATCGCGAACCCGTCGCGCAGCACGACCGCGTCCGGCCCCGTCGCCTCGAGCATGCGAGCGGCGACGGTGCGCAGCTTCTGCCCCAGCTCGTCGGCTGCCAGCAGCGCCGATCCGCCGCCCGTGATCATGCTGCGGCTGCTGAGGTTCCCGTAACCGTACGGGCACAGCGACGAGTCGCCCTGCACGACGTCCAGCAACTCCAGCGGCACGCCGAGCCGACCGGCGACGAGCTGGGCGATCGCGGTCTCGTTGCCGTTGCCCGGGCTCGTCACGCCGGTCAGCACGGTCACGTGCCCGGTCGGCGCGATCTTGACCGTCGTGGTGTCGTAGCCGCCGACGAGCGCGCCGGGGATGTCGGCGCCCTCGGGCGTCAGCTCGAAGGCGATCCCGATCCCGACGTGGCGACCGGCCGCGCGCTGCACGGCCTGGCGCTCGCGCGCGTCCGTGTACCCCACCTTGCTGAGCACCTTGTCCAGCAGCGAGTGGTAGTCCCCGCTGTCGAGGTCCAGCCCGGTGGCCGTGCGGTAGGGAAACCGATCGGCGGTGACCAGGTTGCGACGCCGCACCTCGACCGGGTCCAGGCCGGTCGTCTCCGCGACCCGCTCGACGATCGTCTCCATCAACAGGTTGGCCGACTCCTTGCCGAATCCGCGCACCCCGGACCACGGCGCGCGGTTGGTCACCACGACGCGGTAGGTGACACGGCAGCACTGCACGTCGTAGCCGGTCCCGACAGCGAGGCTCGCGACAAACGCCATCCCCCAGCCGGGGCCCGCGGCGGCGGCGCCGTGATCGGCGACGAGCTCGTCCTCGATCCCGCGGATGCGGCCGTCCGCGTCGAACGCGGCGCGGTAGCGATGTCGCTGCTCGCGGCCGGCGGCGAGCAGGCACTCGGCGCGGCTCTCCGCCCAGCGGACGGGCCGCCCGGTCATGCGCGAGAGGATGGCGACCAACAGCTCCTCCGGGTGGCCGTGCATCTTCAGACCGAACGCGCCGCCGAGCGGGGGCGCGACGACGTGCACCTGCGACTCGCTCAGCCGCAGAGCCACCGCCAGCACCCAGCGCATCGGGTGGGGATTCTGCGTCGTCCCAAACCAGCTCAGGCGCTGGGCGCGCTCGTCCCACGCCGCGAGGTACGTGCGGGGCTCCATCGGTGCGGCCGAGGTGCGCTGGATGCGCAGCTCACCATCGATCACGTGGTCGGCGTCGAGCGCGGCCTGCTCGAAGTCGCCGTCGGCGGTCTCCCCCGCGATCATCTCGTTCGTCGCCCAGCCGGGATACAGCAGAGCCGCGTCGGGCGCGAGCGCGTCCTGCGCGTTCAGCACGGCGGGCAGCGGCTCGTAGGCGACGGTGACCGCTCGCGCCGCCGCCAGTGCTTCGCCGGCCGTCTCCGCGACGACCGCGGCGACCGGCTCGCCGGCATAGACGACGCGGTCGACCGCGAGGCAGCGGATCTCGGCGTGCTGCCCGCCGAGCCCGGCTGGGTCGAGGTTGTGCGGGATCGGCTCCGCCAGCCCGAGCGCCTCCTCGCCCGTCAGCAGCGCGATCACGCCGGGCAGTGCACGGGCGCGCTCGGTGTCGATCGCCACGATGCGCGCGTGCGCGTGGGTGCTGCGCACGACGGCCATGTGCGCCATGCCCGCCATGCGCAGGTCGCCCGTGTACTCGATGCGGCCGGTCAGGAACCGGTCGCCGTTCTGCTTGCGCACCGCGGCGCCGAGCAGTCCGTCGCTCACCACGTCGTGTGTCCCCCGTCGATCGAGAGGACGGCACCCGTCACGAACGACGCCTCGTCACTCAGGAGGTAGAGGATCAGTCCGGCCACCTCCGCCGCGCTGGCGAACCGCTTGAGCAGCTGGCGTCCGGTCAGGAGCGCGAGCGCTGCGTCGCGATCGGGGAACGACGCGACGACCTCGGTCGCCATCGGCGTCTCGATGCCGCCCGGGCAGATCGCGTTGGCGCGAATGCCCTGCTCGGCGTATTCCGAGGCGATGCCGCGGGTCAGCCCGAGGATGGCGGCCTTCGACGCGCCGTAGAGCGAGAGCTGCGGGAGGGCGACGAGGCCGCCGACCGACGACACGTTCACGATCGACCCGCCTCCCGCGTCCCGCATCTGCGGGACCGCCTGCTGCGTCGCCAGCAGCTGGCCCAGGCAGTTGGTGTGCATGAACCGGTCGAAGTCGGCGACGGTGATCTGCTCGAACGGGATCGGCGGCGAGATCCCCGCGATGTTGGCGAGGGCGGTGATCGAGCCCAGGCGATCTGCGGCGAGCGTGGCCAGCCGGGCCGTGGTCGCCGGCTCGCCGACGTCGCCCGCGACCGAGACGCACGCGGCCCCGTCGGCCTCGAGGCTCGCCCGCAGCGCGTCGAGGCCGGCCTCGTCGCGATCGGTCAACGCGAGTGCCGCTCCCTCCCGCGCGAGCAGTCGCGCGGTCTCGGCGCCGAGCCCGCCGGCCGCGCCGGTGACCAGCGCGACCCGTCCGGCCATGCGACCGTCCGTGGCGCTCATCGTGCGCCACCGGCGGCGAGGTCGAAGTGCGACATCTCGCTGCGAAAGGCAGCGAAGGGACGCAGCAGGGCGAGGAACGGCTCGTAGAGCGGGCTTCCGCGGAAGCCCTACTCATGGCCCGCCTGCGAATCCCACTCGATCCGCACGACGAACTGCTCCGGCTCCTCGACGCCGCGCCGCAGCTCCCAGCCGCGGCAGTGCGCCGAGCGCGCGAGGATCTCCCCCGCGCGCTCGTAGACCGCGACGAAGCGCTCGCCCTCGTCCGGCGGCATCCGATAGCGGATGTACTCGACCATCAGCACCCCTTGCTCTGCCCCGGTCCGCACCCGATCGCCGACGGCGCCATCACCTGGAAGAGCGCGCCGCTGGAGATGGCCTTGCCGATGTTGTCCTTCGTGAGGACCATCGGCGGCACGGTGACCACGGGCTTGTCGGGCTTGTTGCCATCCAAGATGTGGGTGGCCCAGAGCACCGTGTTGTAGCCCACGGCGTAGAACGGCGGCGTGGACCCGACCGTGATCTGGCCGGCCTCGAGCGCCTTGATCGTCTGGAGGTCACCCGGCCCGATCCCGGCGATCGGGACCTTTCTGCCCTGCGCGGTGAGCGCTCTGGCCGCGCCGACGCCGAGGATCGTGTCGTTGGTGATGATGCCGTTGACCGAGGGCTGGGAGACGAGCGCGCCCTCGGCCGCCTGCTGCGCGGCCGACGTCGTGTAGCCGGGCAGGTTCTTGGAGAAGACGATCTTCAGGCCCGGGTGCTTCTTCAGCTCGGCGTTCATGCCCTGGGTGAACAGGTCGGCCACGGTGGTGCCAGCGCCGCCCAGGATCGCGTAGAGGTTGCCCTTGCCGCCGAGCGCGGTCGACAGCGAGTCGACCGAGGTCGCGGCGTCGGCGGGCAGATCGTCGGCGAGCGAGAGGTCGAACTTCGCGTTCGGCGGCGGGATCAGCGTCGGCAGGACCTTGATGCCCTGCTGCTGGGCCTCGCGGATCTGCGCGTTGAACGCCACCGGCGAGGCCGGCAGGATCATGATCGCATCGGGCTTCTGCCCGAGCGCCGTCTCGAACTGCGAGACCTGCTTGGTGACGTTCTGGAAGCCGCCCGCGTCAAAGACCTGGAGGTTGATGCCGTACCTCTTGGCGGCGTCCTGGGCGCCGACCTCGAGCGACTTCTGCTGCGGCAGGACCGTCGAGGCGTCGAGGAAGGCGATCGTGTACTTCTTCTTCGGCGGCTGGAAGCCCGGAGGCGCCAGCGTCTTCATGTAGTCGGTGAACCCGCTGTCGGCCGTCGGGGTCGGGGTGGACGACGTGCCGGCGGATGTGGTCGTCGCCGCCGTCGAAGCGGCGGACGTGGTCGTCGAGCTGTCGCTGCTGGAGCCGCACGCGCTGAGCGCGAGCGCGCCCGCAAGGCACGCGGCAACAGCGCCGGCCCATCCTCTCGGGATGGCGTTCATCTCTCTCTCCTCCTGTTGTCCTACGACGCCGTGGGCATCGCCGTGCGAGCGCTGCCCGGGCCTTGGTTGAACTGGGCCTCCATCAGCGCCGAAACGCTGAGCTGGTCCCGTCCGAGCTCGGAGACGATCCGTCCGCGCCAGAAGACGACCGCGCGATCGCTGATCAGGGAGACCTCACGCAGGTCGCTGCTGCACAGGACCACGGCGGCCCCGTGCTCACACGCTCCTGCCAGCAGCCCGTAGAGCGCCTCGCGGCCGCCGGGGTCCACGCCAGCGGTCGGGTCTTCGCAGATGATCACCCGAGGCGACGTCGCCAGGGTCCGCGCGAAGAGCGCCTTCTGCTGGTTGCCGCCGCTGAGCGCGGTGATCGGCATCGACAGGCTTGCCGCCCGCACCTCGCAGCGTCCGCTCAGCTCCCGGGCCATGCGCCGCTCGCCTCGGCGACGCAGGAAGCCGGTCGGGCTGAGCGTGGGCAGCGCCGACAGCGTGACGGTGTCGCGGACGCTGAAGTTCGGCAGGACGCCGCGCAGCTTGCGGTCGCCGGCCAGGTAGCCGATGCCCGCCCGGACCGCGCGAGCGGGCGTGCGAGCTGACAGCGCCGCGCCGTTCAGGCGCAGCTCGCCGTCGCGCAGCCGACCGGCGCCGGCGAGCGTTCGGGCCAAGGCGACCGCCCCTGAGTCCGGCAGCCCGACGAGCGCGACGACCTCTCCGGCATGGACCTCGAGGTCGACGTCGTGGAACGCGCCGTCAGCGTCGCTCAACCGCGAGCCGCGCAACACCGGCTCGGCGGCCCGATCGCGCACCGTGCTGCGCCGTCGTTCGCCGACGACCTCGATCTCGTGCTCGACCCGCTCGGAACCGGCCATTCGCTCCACCAGCTCGCGTTCGTGCGCTGAGCTGGGCAGCTCGCCGACCACCTCTCCGGCGCGCATCACGGTCACCCGGTCGACGACGTGCGCGAGCTCGTCGAGCCGGTGGGTGACGTACAGCAGCGCCGTCCCGGCCGCCCGCAGACGCTCGATCACCTCGAACAGGTAGTGGGTCTCCACCGGCGAGAGCGCCGCGGTCGGCTCGTCGAAGATCATGACCCGCGACCCTCGTGCGTACGCCCGCGCGATGGCGATCAGCTGACGCTCGGCCAGCGAGAGCGACGCCACCTCACGATGGGCGGCCTGCAGCAGGCCGACGAACTCGAGCGCAGCGCGCGACTGCGGCATCGACCCGCGCGCCAGGAGATGGAGCCCGCGCGTGACCGGCTCACGGCCGAGCTCGACGTTCTGGATCGCGGTGAGCGTCGGGACGAGCCAGTTCTGCTGATGGACCGTGCCGATGCCCTCCTCGAGCGCCGCCTGCGGAGAGCGCAGGGTCACGGCCTCGCCACCGATGCGCAGCGTACCGGCGTCCGGCCGCAGCGCGCCGGAGATGACGTTGATGAGCGTGGACTTGCCGGCACCGTTCTCGCCGATCAGGCCGCGAGCCTCTCCCTCCGCGAGGACGAGATCCACGCCGCGCAGTGCGGCGACGCCGCTGAACGCCTTGGCAATGCCCCGCGCCTCGACCGCCGCGGAGCTCATGTCGCGACACCGCGACGCAGCTTGCCCGGCAGCACCTGGAAGGCGATCGCGACGACGATCAGGACGCCGCTGACGATCGACTGCCAGTCGGAATCCAGCTGCAGCAGGTCGATGCCGTCGCTCATCACCCCGAGCGTCAGCGCGCCGAGGGCGACGCCGAGGACGGTGCCCCGGCCGGTGCCGAAGCCAACGCCGCCGAGGAACACGGCAGCGAACGCGGTCAGCATCTCCGTCGGTCCCAGGCTGGCGTCCCCGGACCCGATCCGCGACGACGCCAGCACCCCGGCCGCCCCCGCGAAGGCGCCGCAGATCGTGTAGCCCGCGATCTTCGTCTTCGCGGTCGGCACCCCCGCCAGCCACGCGGCCATCTCGTTCCCGCCGACCGCGTAGACGTAGCGGCCGAGGCGCGTTCGGCTCAACAGCAGATGGGCGGCGACGAGACAGACGAGGGCGGCGATGACGATCGTCGGGATCGGCCCGACCAAGGATGTCGCCAGATCGGTGTAGTGAGGATTCAGCGGCTGAATCGGTCCGTTGGACGTGATCAACAACGCGACGCCGGTCAGCACCTGCCCGACCGCGAGCGTCACGACGATCGGCGAGAAGCCCGCGATCCCGATCAGGAGCCCGTTGAGCAGGCCGACGCCCGTCGTCGCGGCGATCGCGATCGCGAACGCGATGCCGGGCGAGGTCGAGTCGGCGAAGTGAGCGGCGATGACCGAGGTGAACGCGAGCATCCCACCGATCGAGAGGTCGATCCCTCCGACGAGGAGGACGAACAGCACTCCCGCGCTGAGCACGAGCAGGACGCTCGTCTGCCGCCCGATGTTCTGCAGGTTGATCTCGGTGACGAAGCGTGACTCGGCGAGCGCCAGGGCGATGCAGAGCGCTGCCAGGAAGACGAAGACGAGCAGCTCCGGGGCCTGGGTGAGCGACCGGATGCTGAGTCGTCGCGGCTCGTCCGGCGCGTCGGGCGGCGTGGCCGGCACGCTCGCCTCGAGCTCGGCGTGATGGGTCAGGTCGGTCATAGGAGGCCTCCAAGGTCCGGCTCGGACCCCGACTGCCAGAGGGGGCCGAGGATCTGCACGTGATGACGAACGCCGACGCGCATCAACTGCTCCAGGTCGACCGTGGTCGCCCAGGGTGGTTGCGTGAACGACGTGGCGGTCTGACAGCAGTCGCGGTAGAACGCCTCATGCGCCGGCGTCGTCACGACGAGCATCCGCGCCTCGGTCGACTCGATCCGCCAGGCGTGCACGAGCCCGCCGGGCACATGGGCCACCGCACCGGCCTTGGCGATCATCGTCTCGCCCTCGATCCACAGCGCGACCTCGCCCTCGATCACCGCGAAGGTCTCGTCGGCGTGGGCGTGCGTGTGCGCAGGGGACGCCGAGTGCCGGCGCATCCTCTGCTCGATGACGGCGAAGCGGCCACCGGTATGGACGGCCGGGATCTTCACGATCACCAGTCCGCCAAGGCCCCACAGCGCCTCACCCTCGTCCGTCGAGGCGAACGACGCCCCGACGGGATTGAGATCCCACATCATCAGCTCTCTCCAAACCTCTCCCCGCCGGCGGTTGGTCCGGCGAGGCAGGGAGAGAACCAGTCACCGGCGACGCGCGTCAACGATTCGGGGCCATTGCACACAACCGTTGTGCACAGTGGCCCCGCGCGTCTACGCTGGGACCCCGCAAGGACGCCGGTCCGCGCGGTTCGGAGGAGAGAGCAGCACCATGAGCACAAAGAGCAAGACGGCCGCTGGGCCGACGTCGGCTGCGGCCGCCAGCCTGGATCATGCGTACCGCGGTGTGCGCAACGCGATCCTCAGCGGCCAGCTGCGCGCGGGCCAGCTGATCCCGCAGGTCCAGCTCGCCCGAGCTTTGAACGTCAGCCGCACCCCGCTGCGCGAGGCGCTGCGGATGCTGCAGTCAGAGGGACTGATCGAAGCGCAGGCCAACCAGCCGATGCGCGTCGCTCGACTCACGCTGCAAGGCGTCGAGGAGCTCTATGCGATGCGCATCCCCCTCGAGATCACGGCGCTGCGGCTCTCGATCCCGCGCCTCACCCAGGACGATCTCGACGACCTCGAGACCGTCTACAGCGTCATGGGGCGTCACGCGGCGCGGCGCGACTACGTGGCCTGGGACGCCCCTCACCGTAGCTTTCACCAGGCGATGACGAGGCGTGCCGGGGACCGGTTCGGCGTGACGGTCGGCCAGCTGATCGACCAGTGCGCGCGCTTTCGGCGGCTGCGTGTCTCGCGGATGTGGTCCGACGAGACCGAAGAGGAGCACCGCCTACTGCTCGACGCCTGCTCGTCGCGAGACATCGACCGCGCCACCTGGCTGCTGTCCGAGCACCTCAGCGAAACGGCGTTCGCCCTGCTCCGGACCGTCGATCCCGACTACCCCGCAGACACCCTACGCGCGGTGGTCGCGCCGCTCAGCGCGCCCGGGGACACCCCGGCGCGGGCCTATCACGGGCTCAGCAAGCCAGCCGCCGCCTGAGGTCTATCCCGGGATCGCGACGGCAAACGGCGCGGGCGTGCACAGCCGGAGCTCGTCGAGATCGATCTCCGCCAGCAGCTCGACAAGCATCATCTCCCGCCGCGGCGAGCCGACGAAGTCGAAGACCGCAAGGTCGGTGATCAGCCGATCCACGACGCCGCGGCCCGTCAGCGGGAGCGAGCAGCTGGCTCTCACCTTGGGCTCCCCGTCGCGGTTCAGATGCTCCATGATCACGACCGTGCGCTTGGCGCCGGCGACCAGGTCCATCGCCCCGCCCATCCCCTTGACCATCTTGCCGGGGATCATCCAGTTCGCCAAGTCCCCCTCGGCCGAGACCTCCATCCCGCCCAGGACCGCGAGGTCGACGTGACCCCCGCGAATCATCGCGAACGACTCCGCGCTGTCGAAATAGGAGGCGCCCGCGACCGCGGTCACGGTCTCCTTGCCCGCGTTGATCAGGTCGGCATCGACCTCGCCCTCCCGCGGATACGGGCCGATCCCGAGGAGCCCGTTCTCCGAATGCAGAAGCACGCCGACGCGACCTTCGCCCACGTTCGCCAGCAGCGTCGGAAGGCCGATCCCGAGGTTGACGACCATCCCGTCTCTGATCTCATCGGCAGCGCGCGCGATGATGCGATCGCGTCGGCTCTCCGTCGTGGTCGTCTCAGGCACGGAGCCTCCGTCTTTCGATCCGCTTCTCCGACACGGCCGCCTCGAAGATCCGTTGGACGAACACGCCAGGCGTGTGGATCAAGTCGCCGTCGAGCTCGCCGACCTCGACGAGCTGCTCCACCTCGGCGATCGTCACGCGGCCCGCGGTCGCGACCAAAGGGTTGAAGTTGCGAGCCGTCCGTCGATAGACGAGGTTCCCGAGGGCATCGCCTCTCCACGCCTTGACAAGCGCGAAGTCGGTGAGGATCGCACGCTCGAGCAGGTAGCTCGTCCCGTCGAACGCACGCGTCTCCTTCCCCTCGGCGATCGGCGTTCCCACGCCCGCAGGCGTGTAGAAGGCCGGAACCCCGGCGCCGCCCGCGCGAATGCGCTCGGCGAGCGTCCCCTGAGGGACCAGCTCGACATCGAGCTCGCCAGAGAGGAACTGTCGCTCGAAGGTCTTGTTCTCCCCGACGTAGGAGGACACCATCCTGCTGATCTGGCGGTTGGCGAGCAGGACGCCGAGGCCGAAGTCGTCGACACCGCAGTTGTTGCTGACGACCGTGAGCCCGCTCGCTCCGCTCGCGCGCAGCGCGGCGATCGTCTCCTCGGGGATGCCGCAGAGGCCGAAGCCGCCAACGAGCAGCGTCGCGCCGTCCTGGATGTCGGCGACCGCCTGCGCAGCCGAGGACACGACCTTCCCGATCCCCATCTCCGTGCTCACGCGCCCGGTCCGATCAGGTCGCGGTACAGCACTCTGGTGACGTGATGCATGCAGCTCCTCACTCGACGTTCTCGCACGGAGTCTTTCCCGTCACTATCTAGAAGTCCAAGGTCGAATCCTGCTCAGTCCCATAAGCTCTGCATATGGAACTGCGGCAGCTGCGCTACCTCGTGGTCTTGGCGGAGGAGGAGCACTTCACCCGCGCGGCGGCGCGCCTGCGCATCGCGCAACCCGCGCTCTCCCAGCAGATCCAGAAGCTCGAGGCCGAGTTGCAGATCGCGCTCTTCGATCGCACCACGCGCAGGGTGCGGCTGACCGACGCCGGCGCTCTGCTGCGCACGCGCGCCAAGCGCGTCCTGACAGAGATCGACGACGCGAGAGCCGAGCTTCAGCAGCTCACCAACCTGGTGAGCGGCCGGGTCACGATCGGCCTCACCCAGACGCCGGGCCCCGTCAACCTCTTGCGGCTCCTGGGAGCGTTCCACGAGCGGTTCCCGGCAGTCAAGCTCACGGTGCGCGAGGACCTCAGCTCGACGCTCGCCGAAGCGCTCCGCAACGACCAACTCGACGTAGCGTTTCTCTCGCTCGTCGACGACGTCGAGCGTCATGGTCTGGAGCTACAGCCCTTGGCGGAGGAACCGCTGGTCGTGGTCCTCCCGCGAGATCATCGCCTCGCCGATCGCGGCGCGGTGACGATCGCCGACCTGCGGGACGAGGCATTCGTCGCGTTCTCCGAGGGTGCGACGATCCGACGGGCCGTGGGAGAGGCCGCGCGCAACGCCGGCTTCGCGCCGACGATCGCGTTCGAGACCCGAGAGGTCACGCGCAGCCTGGCGATCGTCGCCGAGGGGCTCGGCGTGTCAGTACTTCCGCGATCCGACGCCGACACGCCCGGATCCGACGTCCGCATCGTCGAGCTCCACGGCCCCTCGCTGACGCATCGCATCTCGCTCGCCTGGCGCGAGGGCAAGCGTCACGCTCCAGCCGCGCGCGCATTCCTGACCCAGGCACGCGGGGCCGATCAGCCGTAGGCCCCGCACGGGACTCGCTTCGGCATCGCAAGGTCAACGATGATCCACTGGCAATGACCGGAGGTGACCTCGACCGCAACACCGTCGCTGCCGGCCCAGGTCATAGACCCAGAACTCGTCGATGTCGCACAGGATGACCTAGTGCGGCCGGGCGCGGACCAGGTCAATCCAGCCACTACGTCGGCACGAGTGACTGGGCCTCATGCATTCTCGCCGGGACAGCATCGACCTACTCCGGCGCCGTCGTGCAAGAGATCGAGGGCACCTCGATGGTCGTGGTACTCGGCCCGAACAACAGGCTTGTCCAACACCAGGTCGACAACAACACGTGGACCGCCGACATCGCCCCCCCTTACGATTTTCGTCTTGTAGGGCTCGGTGGGTTGGGCAGGGCTTTTTGCCCCCTGTCTTTGTGATCTGGGGGGTGTTGCCACCCGACCCGTCCGGGCACCGCAAGTCGCTTATAGGGACCTGCCCCGGAGAGGGCTCATTCGTAAGGTGGATGCGACGGAGGTGCCGTTCGAGCTCGCAAGGACAGAGGCGAAATCGGAGGTGAATGGGTGGAAGAGATCGACCCGTGGATCGGTCTTGATGTCGGCAAGAGCGACCACCACGCAACGGTGGTCGACGCGGCCGGAGGTCGGCTGTTTGATCGGCCGGTACGCAACGACGAGGCCGCGATCGAGAAGCTGCTGGACGACGCCGGCCCGCACGCCGCGCTGGTCATCGACCAGCCCGGCTCGATCGGTACGCTCGCGGTCGCGGTCGCCAGGCGACGCGGGTTCCCGGTCGCGTACATCCCGGGACTGGTGATGCGCCGCGCATCACAGCTGTATCCCGGCGAGGCGAAGACCGACCGGCGCGACAGCTTCGTGATCGCCGACACCGCCCGGATCCACCGGGCACGGGTGCACTGGCTGACGCCGAGCGACGAGCTGCTGCAAGAACTCAGCGTCCTGGGCGGCTACGACGACGACCTCGCCCACGACCGCACCCGGACCGCGAACCGGCTGCGAGACCTGCTGCTGCAGGCCAGCCCGGCTGTCGAGCGCGTCCTCGGGCCGCGCCTGGACCACACCGCCGTTCGGACGCTGCTTGAGCGCTACCCGACACCGACGGCAATGCGCGCCGCGGGCAAACGACGCCTGCTCAGGGTCGTTCAGCCGAAGGCGCCGCGGATGGGCGCACGGCTCGTCGACGACCTCATCGCCGCGCTCCAGGCTCAGACCGTCGAGGTCCCGGCCGAGACGACGATCGGACGCGTCATCCGCGACCTCGCGACCGAGCTCACCCGGCTCGCCGCATCGCGTGAACAGCTCGCCCGTGACATCGAGGCGGTCTTCACCCGCCACCCTCACGCACCGGTCCTGCTGAGCATCCCGGGAATCGGGGCACGGACCGGAGCCAGGATCCTCACCGAGATCGGTGACGTCTCTCGATTCCCGACCGCCGGCCACTTGGCCGCCTACGCCGGCCTAGCGCCAGTGACCAAACAGTCCGGCAGCAGCATCCGCGGCGAACACCGATCGCGACGCGGCAACCACCGCCTGAAGAACGCGCTCTGGCTCTCGGCGTTCTGCAGCCTGCATCACCCGCCCTCGCGCGACTACTACGCGATGAAACGCTCGCAGGGCAAACCGCACAACGCCGCCGTTCTCTGCCTCGCTCGCCGACGCTGCGACCTCATCCACAAGATGCTCCGCACCGGCCTGACCTACGGCGAATCGCCCGCCGGCAAGACCGGCTCACCCATCCCCATCTCGACCTGATCCCAAAGTTGACAAACCCATAGGGACACCCCCCCCCACGGCATTCCACGACGAGCAGACAACTGGCTAGGCGTGGCGCCAGAGCCTCGCACCAGGACAGTCGCCGTGGCCCCGACCACTTGAGTTCCCGGCGCGCACGCGGCGTGCGGCCGACGGCGAACGCTTCAACGGAGACGACTGGCTCGATCCTGCAAGCGAGCAACGCACGTTCCAGCAGACGACCAAGATTGATGGTGCTAACGGAGCA
This sequence comes from Solirubrobacterales bacterium, assembly GCA_015655225.1. Classification (GTDB taxonomy): domain Bacteria; phylum Actinomycetota; class Thermoleophilia; order Solirubrobacterales; family Solirubrobacteraceae; genus Conexibacter. Next base: position 20,641 of record JAATFK010000060.1, read on the forward strand.
AGCACGGCCGGACTCCTGGACTGTTCCCAGGCGGTCCCAAACCCTCGCCCAAGACCGTCCCGATAGAACGTGCTGATTAGCAGGGCTTTCTCCATTCCGGAGCGTTCAACGAACTCATGGACCACAATCCGCGCGGGCGTCGCGCCGAAGTGCATCATTTGCAGGGCTTCGCTATATCTTCCATAGCAGCATATGC
>JAATFK010000335.1 GCA_015655225.1 Solirubrobacterales bacterium
CGCGGCGGGGATCGGCGGCGCGGCCGGGGCCGGCGGACGCCCCGGGCCGGTCCGCACGCGCGGCACCCGCGGAGGCGCCGCTGCCGCGCGCCGGCTGACACGCGGGGCGCGACGCGCCGGTGGAGATCTCGTCGGCCGGCCGGCCGGGCGCCCCGCTCCCTCGGCCGGCCGCCGCGCCGCGCCAACCGGCCGGCGCGCTCGGCTCGCCGCTCGACCGGTCCCGCCGGTCGCTCGACCCGCGCCGCTGGCCGCGCTGCCCGCCCGGCCGGCCGCTCGACCCGCCTCGCCCGCCGCGCTGCTCCCCCCGGCCGCCGTCGCGCCCGTCTCAGTCGTCGCCGTCGGCGCGGCGAGGCCCGCGCCCACGGGCGGGTCGGCCGGCAGCGACGGCGCGGGCGCCCCGCCCCGCGTCCACGCGACGGCGAGCGCGAGCGCGGCGAGCAGCGCCGCCACGCGGGCGACGTTGCCCCAGCGCACGCGCTGGCGCAGGCTCGGCTCGGAGGGGGTCCCCATTGGGACGCGGAGGGAGGCGGGACGCGAAATTCGCCCCCGTTGCTATAGTCCCCCGCCGCATGACACAGCCCCCGATCATCTATGACCTCGTGCTGCTGCTCTCGACCTCGCTCGAGGAAGACCGCCGCGCCAGAATCCTCTCCGACGTCGAGCAGACGATCGTCGACGCCGGTGGCCGGGTGGAGGTCAGCCAGGAGTGGGGCGTCCGGTCGCTCGCCTTCGAGATCGACCACACCAGAGACGCGGACTACCACCTGCGGCAGTTCAGCGGGCCGCCGACGCTGATCGAGACGCTCTCGTACAACCTGAAGATCACGGACGGCGTCGTGCGCCACCGGATCATCAAGGTGACGCCCGGCACGCCGCCGCCGCCGGACCCCGGTACGCCGACGTTCTCGGCCGAGCCGGCCGAAGCCTCCGCTTAAAGCGCAGTCTTCGCCGTCCTCTCTCACACGGCTCCCACGCTTCTGCATCGTTCCGCCGCAGTTTCCGGTGTGCAGTCGGGTGAGCGCCCAACGGCGCTCTAGACTCGATCCTCGCTCGTACCTGCCGCCGAAAGGAGCCCCATGGCCGCCACCAACATCAACCGGGTCGTGATGACCGGGAACCTCACCCGAGACCCCGAGCTGCGCTCGCTGCCGAGCGGCATGTCGGTCTGCAGCCTCCGGATCGCGTGCAACACGCGGCGCAGAGGCTCGTCCGGTGAGTGGGAGGACAAGCCCAACTACTTCGACGTCACAGTGTGGGGCGCACAGGGCGAGAACTGCGCCCGTTTCCTCACCAGAGGACGGCCGATCGCACTCGACGGACGGCTCGAATGGCGCGAGTGGGAAGCCGAGGGCGGGCAAAGACGCCAGGCAATCGATATCATCGCCGATTCCGTGCAGTTTCTCGGCGGGCGTGACGACGCCGGCGGAGGGAACGGGTTCTCCGGTCCCCGCCGCGACGTGGCGGGTGGCAGCGACGTTCCGGTCGACAACCGGGACTTCCAGTCCGCTCCGGTCGCCCCCGCTCCCGCCGACGACGACATCCCGTTCTAAGGCATCACAACACTTCAACGAGGTAGAGCCGAGTGGCCAAGCAACGTAGGCGCCCCACCCGTAGGCGCGACAAGAGAGGCGGACCTGGGTCCAGTCGGCGCAAGCCGTGCCCGTTCTGTCGCGACAAGATCGACCAGGTCGATTACAAGGACATCACGACGCTGCGGAAGTTCGTGTCGGAGCGCGGCAAGATCCGCTCGCGGCGCATCTCCGGCGCCTGCCGTCGCCACCAGAACCAGATCGCGCGCGCCGTCAGACGCGCCCGTGAGCTGGCGCTGCTCCCGTACGTCGCCGAGGCCGCCAACGAGCGCCCAGGTGGCCGTCGCGATCGCGACCGGGACCGCGAGGACCGCTGACGATGCCGCAGGCGATCCTCACCCAGGACGTCGACCAGCTCGGTGAGCGCGGGACGGTCGTCGAGGTCTCGGCGGGCTACCTCCGCAACTACCTCGTGCCGCGCAAGCTGGCGCAGCCGGCGACGAAGGGCGCGCTCGAAGTCGCCCAGCAGCGCAAGGCGGCGGCCGAGAGAGCCGAGCGTGAGGCGAGAGGCCGCGCGCAGGAGAACGCCGCGCTGCTGAACAGAACGGTGCTCACGATCGCCCAGCAGGCCGGCGACGACGGACGCCTCTTCGGCTCCGTCACGGCGCAGGACGTCACCGACGCGATCCACGAGGCCCGTGGCATCAGAGTCGACCGGCGCAAGGTCCAGCTGGAAGAGCCGATCCGCAACATCGGCACGCACATGGTGGTCGTCGAAGTCGACGACGGCGTGTTCGCGACCGTCAAGACGATGGTCGTCGAAGAGAACTAGGCAGTCCCGGGCGCCTCAGCCGGCGCCCACCCCGCTGCACGGAGCCTCACCTCGTTTCGCGCGCCGCGGCCTTTGCCGCGGCGCGTCGTCGTTGGGCCTCGGCCGCTCCCCCACGAATCGTGCGGTCTCTGCGGGACGTTTCTCGGGGCCGGCCCGACAGGCCTTCTGCTCGCCCCCTCCCCGACCTAGACTCGTCCGTTCCCCATGGCCGCAATCGAGCAGCACCAGCATCCCCTCGCCCCGCCGCACAACCTCGAAGCCGAGCAGTCGGTGCTCGGGGCGATCCTGCTCGCAGACACGACGCTCTACGGCCTCGTCATCAACGAGGGACTGAAGCCGGAGCACTTCTACCGCGAGCAGCACGCGACGGTGTACCGGGCGATGCTCGACCTCTACCAGGAGAGTCGCGAGATCGACGTCCTGACGGTCTCCGAGCACCTGCGCAGCACCGGCAAGCTCGACGAGGTCGGCGGCCCGGCGATGGTCGACGCGCTGGCGGGAGCGGCGCCGGCGGCCGGCAACGTGCGCGAGTACGCGCGGATCGTCCACAACAACGCGCTCCTGCGCCGCCTGCTGACGACGACGCAGCAGATCCAGGCGAACGTCTACAACCACGAGGCGCCGCCGCGGGAGCTGGTCGAGTGGGCCGAGCGCGACATCCTCGAGGTCGCCCACGACGACAGCCAGAAGGACTTCCGGGTGATCGGCGAGGTCCTCCACGACGAGATGGAGAGACTGCACAGGCTGTCGGTCGAGAGAACCGCGCTGACGGGCACGCCGTCGGGCTTCAGAGACCTCGACGAGGTGACCGGCGGCTTCCAGCCCGGCAACCTGATCGTGCTCGCCGCGCGACCGTCGATGGGCAAGTCGGCGCTCGTCACGAACATCGCCGAGAACGCGGCGCTGGACCACGGCAAGCCGGTCGCGCTGTTCTCGCTCGAGATGTCCGAGGCCGAGCTGGCCCAGCGCTTCGTCGCCTCGCAGGCGCGGATCAGAGGCGAGGAGCTGCGCAAGGGCAGAGTCTCCGAGAGCCGCTGGCCGAGAATCCTCGAGGCCTGCCAGCGGCTGTCGGACGCGCCGCTGTACGTCGACGACTCCTCCGACATGGGGATCCTGGAGCTGCGCGCGAAGGCGCGCCGGCTGCACCAGCAGAGCCCCGACGGGCTCGGGATGATCATCGTCGACTACCTGCAGCTGATGCGCCCCGACGGCCGGGTCGACAGCCGCGTCGAGCAGGTCGCGCAGATGAGCCGTGGCCTGAAGATCCTGGCGCGCGAGCTGATGGTCCCGGTGATCGCGCTCTCGCAGCTGTCACGAGCGGTCGAGTCACGGACCGACAAGAGACCGATCCTGTCCGACCTGCGCGAGTCGGGAGCGATCGAGCAGGA
>JAATFK010000668.1 GCA_015655225.1 Solirubrobacterales bacterium
ACTCGATCTCGCTGGAGGCGTTCGACTTGTTGCCGAGCTTGTCTTTCAGCCGCGCGATGTGGAAGACGTTGCGCGTCCCGTCGTCGAGCACCCGCGGCACCAGGAAGCAGCTCAGCCCGCCGGGCGCCTGCGCCAGCACCAGGAAGCCGTCGCTCATCGGCGCGCTGCAGAACCACTTGTGCCCGGTGAGCACGTAGTGGTCGCCGGCGCGCTCGGCCTGGGTCTGGTTGGAGCGGACGTCGGAGCCGCCCTGCTTCTCGGTCAGCGCCATCCCGAAGATCGCGCTCGTCTTGCCGGCTGTGAGATCGGGCTCGTAGTCACGGCTCAGCAGGCGCGGGATCCAGCGCTCGGCGAGCTCCGCGTTCTGCTGGATGACGGGCACCGCCGCGTGCGTCATGCTCACCGGGCAGGCGTGGCCGGCTTCCACTTGCGCGAACAGCATGAAGGTCGCCGCCCGCGCCACGTTCGCCCCGGGCTTCGGATCGGCCCACACGCTGGTGTGCCCGCCCTCGGCGATGTGCTGCCGGATGATCCGGTGGTACGACTCGTCGTACTCCACCTCGTCGATCCGGTTGCCGTAGCGGTCGTACTGGTGCAGCAGCGGGGTGTACCTGTTCGCGAGCTCGGCGTCGTGCTGGAAGTCCGCGGTCGCGACGTGCCGGCCGATCCGGTGCAGCTGCTCCTCGGCCCAGCCCGCGTCGTAGCGCCGGACGCCGTCGACGAGCGCTTGGTTCGCGGCGTACTCGTCGACGTCGACGCGCGGAGGGACCTGGTTCACGACCTCGTGGGGCATGGTTCGAGGCTAGTTCCCCGGAGGTGCCGTGTGGAGAGCGCGACGCGAACGATCAGACCAGCGCGTCCCGGCTGCCCCGCCTGGCGGCGAGGGTCTGGCCGTGCTCGATTGCGAGCTGCTGGGCGGCCGCACGGACCTCCGCGGCCTGATCCTTCAGGCCGTCCATGGCCGGGTTGACGCCGACGAGGGTCAGCTGACGCTGCACGACGAGGAGGTCGGCCTTCCAGACGCCTTCGATCACGTGACGCAGCCACGGGGTCGAGTGGTCCCAGTCCTCCTTGCCGGAGCCCGGACTGTAGTCGCCGCCCAGAACGGACGCCAGCACGACGGGCTTGCCGGCCAGGGCGCCGGTCCTGATGCGCTCATCCGTGTACGTGATGTCGTACCAGGACTTCACGTGGGCGGCGATGCCCCAGTTGTAGAGCGGGATCGCGAGCAGGATCGCATCGGCGTCGATCAGCTCGTCGGCGAGGGTGGTGGCGAGGGCGCGGGCGTCGCGCTGCTCCTGGGTGAGCTCGGCTTCGGGGGTGGCGCCGCTCGTGACCAGGTCGCGCCAGGTGGTCGACGGCAGCGGGTGGGTGCCGATGTCCCGCCGGGTGACGATCGAGTCGGGATGCTGGCTCGTCCACTCCGCTTCGACGAGGTCCGCCAGGGCGCGGCTCTGCGAGGTCGCGGGGTTGATGCTGGCGTCGAGACGGTAGAGCGACATGGTTTCTCCAAGAAACTAGCGACTAATAAAAACTAAGTGACTGTGGATAGCGTAGCACCGCTACCATGGGGGGATGTCCGAGCACGACGGTTCCGAAGACGCAGCCGAGACGGCACCGGTCTGCGACACCGCGATCACACTCGCCTTCTCGGTGCTCGGCAAGCGCTGGAACGGGATGATCCTGAGCGTCCTGGGCTCCGGTGCCACCTCGTTCGTCGGCCTGCGCAAGGCCGTCAACGGCATCAGCGACACGGTGCTCTCGGAGCGTCTGCTCGAGCTGGCCGACGCCGGACTCGTGACGCGGGCCGTTGCCGAGGGCCCGCCCGTGACCGTGCGCTACGAGCTGACGACGTCCGGCGCCGAGCTCGTGCCGATGATCGCGCAGCTCGGCGTGTGGGCGAAGCGCAACCTGCACACCCCGGCGGAGCAAGAGGCACGCTGACGCGCCGGCGGGTCAGCGCACAAGCGTCGCCGCGATCCCATAGCTGTCCAGCCACGGCAGCCCCGAGCCGGCGAGCTCCGCGCACTCCGCGCGCAGGCGCTCGGCGACCGCGAGCTCGCCGCGCGCCGAGGCGATGCGGGCGCGCAGCTGGAGGAACCGCGCCACCACG
>JAATFK010000377.1 GCA_015655225.1 Solirubrobacterales bacterium
GCGGTCGACTTCGCGGTTCCCCGCTCGCCCCGCACGAGCACCCCGCCGACCTCGGGCGCGACCGCGTTGACGAGCAACGCCTCGACCAGCGCCTCCTGGCCGACCAGAGCGGAGAGCGGGTACGCCACGGTCACGAGGCCGCCTCGGCGCTGGAGGAACGAGCCCCCTGGGCGAGTTCTTCCGCGCTCACGGCGTCCCCGCCTCCTCCAGCTCCCCTTCCAGCGCCAGGAACCGCTCCCGCAGGGCGTCGAGCGTCGCCGCCTCCGGCGCGCTCCAGAGCCCGCGGTCGACCGCCTCCAGCAGCCGCTCGGCGATCGCCCGGCCGGCCCACGGGTTCGAGCGCCCGATGAAGTCGGCGACGTCGTCGTCGAGCAGGTAGCGCTGCGCGACCTGCTCGTACATCCAGTCCTCCGCGACGCCGGTCGTCGCGTCGTAGCCGAACAGGTAGTCGACCGTCGCCGACAGCTCGGCCGCGCCCTTGTAGCCGTGGCGGATCATCGACGCGATCCAGCGGGGGTTCGCGACGCGGGCGCGGAAGACGCGTCGCGTCTCCTCGGCAAGCGTGCGCGAGACGACCCGCGACGGGTCGGAGCTGTCGCCGAGGTAGGCGGCGGGCGCGCGGCCGGTGAGCGCTCTGACGGTCGCGATCATCCCGCCGTGGTACTGGTAGTAGTCGTCGGAGTCGAGGATGTCGTGCTCTCTGGAGTAGACGTTCTTGACCGCGACGTCGATCCGCGCGAACGCGTCGCGCATCGCCTCGCGCGCCGGCGCGCCGTTCATCCCGCGACCGTAGGCGAAGCCGCCCCACGCCTCGTAGACCTCGGCCAGATCGGCCTCGCCGCGCCAGTCGCGCGTGTCGAGCAGCTGCAGCAGCCCGGCCCCGTAGGTGCCCGGCTTGGAGCCGAAGATGCGCGTGCTCGCGCGCCGCCAGGCAGCGGTGGGGTCGAGCGAGTCGGCGAGCGCGGCGGCGTCGGCACGGACGTGCGCGGCTACGAAGTTCTGCTCGTCCGGCTCGTCCAGCTCAGCGACGCGCGCGACCGCGTCGTCGAGCAGGGTGACGAGGTGCGGGAAGGCGTCGCGGAAGAAGCCGGAGATGCGCACGGTCACGTCGATCCGCGGGCGACCCAGCTCCTCCAGCGGGATCACGGCGATCCCGGTCACGCGGCGCGACTCGGGATGCCAGGTCGGCCGCACGCCGAGCAGCGCGAGGATCTCGGCGACGTCGTCGCCCTGCGTCCGCATCGCGGAGGTGCCCCAGGCGACGAGCCCGACCATCCGCGGCAGCTCGCCGGTGTCACGCTGGTGGCGCTCCAGCAGCGCGTCGGCAAGTCTGCACCCGACCTCCCACGACAGCTCCGACGGCAGCGCGCGCGGGTCGACCGAATAGAAGTTGCGCCCGGTCGGGAGCGTGTCGACGCGGCCGCGCGTCGGGCTGCCGGACGGGCCTGCCGGGACGTGGCGGCCGTTCAGCGCGGCGACGACGTGGTCCAGCTCCTCGGTCGTGCGCCGCACGCGCGGGACGACCTCGGCGGCGGCGAAGCGCAGTGTCCGGGCGACTTCGGCGGCGCCGTCGGCGGCCGGGACCCCGAGCACGTCCCCCACGATCCCCTCGACCGCGTCGACCGCCCAGTCCCGCTCAGCGAGCGCGTCGAGCAGCGCCATCTGCGCCGCCTCCAGCCGGTCGACCAGGTCGCCGCCGCTGGCCGACGGGCCGCGGAAGCGCTCCAACAGGGCAGCGGGAGCGGAGGGCGCCGGAGCCCCAGCGGCACCGACCAGAGAAGGCTCGTCCAGCCCGTACGCGAGCCCGACCGCCCGCCGCAGCCCGACGACGTCGCCGGAGCCGAGCCGCAGCAGCGCCGAGGTGAGGCCGCGCAGCTGCTCGCCGGCGGGCACCTGGCCGAGGACGTGGAGGCCGTCCTTGATCTGGATGTCCTTCACCTCGCAGAGGTAGCCGTCGATGTGCTCGACGAGCGCGCCGACGTCCTCGGGCCGCTCGTGCACGCCGATGTCGGCCTGCAGGTTGGCGGCCTCGATCGCGGTCCAGATGCGGGCCGCGAGCGCCGGCAGCTTCGGCGGATCGAGCACCTCCAGCCGCGCGTACTCGTCCAGCAGGGCCTCCAGCTCGGCCAGCTCGTCGTAGGAGTCGGCGCGCATCATCGGCGGGATCAGGTGGTCGACGATCACGGCGTGCGCGCGGCGCTTCGCCTGCACGCCCTCGCCGGGGTCGTTGACGACGAACGGGTAGACGAGAGGCATGTAGGCGAGCGCGGCGTCGGGCGCTCAGCCGTCCGACATCGCGAGCGTCTTGCCGGGAAGCCATTCGAGCGACCCGTGCTTGCCGAGGTGGACGATCGCGTCCGCGCCCCAGCGGCGGTCGATCCACCAGTAGCAGGCGAGGTAGTGGTGGGTCGGCGGCAGCTCGGGGTCGTGGTAGATCCCGACCGGGTCCTCGCCGTAGCCGCGCGGCGGCTGGATCGCGACGAGCACGTTGCCGAGCTCCAGCCCCGCGACCACGAAGTCGTCGCCGTCGAGGTAGCGGTCGCCCGGCGGCGGTCCCCACTTCTCCTCGATCGACTCGCGCAGCGCGGCCGGCAGCTCCGCGTACCAGGCGAGGTAGTCGGCGACCGGCAGGCGCAGCGGCGCGGCCGAGAGCTGCGCGTCGGTGAGGAACTCGGGGTCGTGGCCGCCGGCGCCGATCAGCGCGTGCATCAGCTCGTCGCCGTGGGCGAAGTCGTGGTCGACGTGCATCCCGTCGGCGGCGAGCGCCTCGAACAGCCGCAGGGCGCTCGCGGGCGTGTCGAGCCCGACCGCCATGCCGACCTTCGCGTGCTTCGTCGGGAAGCTCGTCAGCAGGACCGCCACCTTGCGGTCAGCAGCCCGCAGGGCGCGCAGCCGCGCGTGGCGCAGCGCGAGACCGGCGACGCGCGCGCAGCGCTCGAAGTCGGGCACGTAGCGGGGGACCGCGACGCCGACCGGCGAGCCCTCCGCGGGGTCGCGCTCCTTGAACGAGATGACGCCGGCGAGCAGGCGCCCGTCGAACTCCGGGATCGCGACCTGGGTCGCCGAGTCGAGCGGCGAGAGGCCGACCTCGGAGGCCTCCCAGGCGGCGCGCGAACCGGTCGAGCAGACCGCCTGGAGCACCGGCACGTCGAGCGCCGCCAGGGCCGCGGCGTCCCACTCCTGCCATTCCTCGCCGACTCCCTCGCCGGCGGTCGCGGCGGCCTGGCTGGCGCCCGAGCCGCCGGTCGCGAGCATCGTCGTGACGAGCGCGTCGACATGGCCGTCGAGCAGCGCGAGCGCCGGGACCGCACCCTCGGAGTCGCGGCGCAGGGTCGTGCTCCAGACCGCGATCGCGTTGCCGCCGGCGTGCTGCACCGCCGCGCAGAAGGCGTCCACGAAGGCGGTGTTCCCGGTCAGCCGGTGGGAGCGGTAGAAGCAGAGGCCGACGGTCGGGCGGGCGGGGTCGTGCGTGGCGAGCGCCTCCTCCAGCTCGACGTCCCCGCGACCCGGCACGTACACCCCGAGGTCGGCGATCTCCTTCGGCGGCTCGAAGCCCCAGCCCTCCAGCAGGAACGTGTCGGCGAGGAAGCGCAGCAGCTGCTCGACGTTGTCGACGTCGCCGTGGCGCAGGTACTCGCCGGCCTGCGCGACGGCGCCCGACGGCGCGAGCGACGCGGCCGTCATCTCGGCGTCCGGCTCGACCTCGCCGCCGAGCGCGAGCAGCGCGATGCCCTGCTCGGCGCAGGCCGCGCGCAGCAGGTCGAAACCCTCCGGCCAGCCGCGCCGGCCGCCGAGCACGCGACAGAGGACGACGCGGGCGCCGTCGAGCAACTCGGCGACGAACGCGGCGTTGTCGGCGACGCCGCCGGGGTTCGCGCAGCGGACGCGGGGGAAGTCAGCCGGCAGCCGCTCGACGGCGGCCGCCGTGGCGAGGATCTCGGTGTCGGCGGTCGTCACGAAACGGAGCACGTGCGCACCTCGGTGTGAAGGGTCGGAAGGCCGGCGGGGACACCGCCGTTGATCAGCGCGGCGAGCCGCGTCGTGTCGATGTGCTGCTCGATCAGGTCACCGAGCACGTCGAGCCGGGAGGCGCGCGCGTCGGCGAAGGCGGCGGTGCCGGGGACGAACGCGCGACCCCGGACGGCGGCGACGTGCGTCAACAGCGCCCGGCGGAAGGCGTCGTGCTCCAGCGCGCCGTGCCAGCTCGTGCCGAGCACCTCGCCGCTGCGGCAGCCGTCGGGCTCGCCGTCGTCGTCGAGCAGGAGCGGGACGCCGCCGTGGCGCGTGACGCGGCCGTGGCGGATCTCGTAGCCGGCGACCGGCGCCTGCAGCCAGGGGGAGCTGCCCGCGCGGCGGCGCAGCAGCTTGTCGGGCTCGAACGCGGTCGTGACCGGCAGCAAGCCGAGGCCCTGGACGGTCCCGCGACTCGACTCGACCTCGTCGTCGATCCGCTCGCCGAGCAGCTGGTAGCCGCCGCAGACGCCGAGGATCGGGTGGCCGGCGCGGGCGCGCGCGGCGAGCACCGTGTCGAGGCCGCTCGCGCGCAGCCGCGCGAGGTCCTCGACGGTCGCCTTCGTGCCCGGGATCACGACGAGGTCGGCGCGCTCGAGGTCGGCCGCCGAGCGGGTGAAGCGGACGCGCACGCCGGGTTCGGTCGCGAGCGCGTCGAGGTCGGTGAAGTTGCTCATCCAGCGCAGGCGCAGGACGGCGACGTCGAGCGTCTCGCCGAGCGCCGGCCCCTCCGGCCGCGGCGCCTCCAGCGCGAGCGAGTCCTCGACGTCCATCCAGAGGTCCTCCACGTGCGGCAGGACGCCGAGCGTCGGGCGACCGGTCATCGCCTCCAGCTGCGTGAGGCCCGGCGCGAGGATCGACGCGTCGCCGCGGAACTTGTTGACGACGAAGCCGGCGACGTGCGCCTGGTCCTGCGCATCGAGCAGCGCGAGCGTGCCGAAGAGCGACGCCATCACGCCGCCGCGGTCGATGTCGCCGACGACGATCACGGGGAGGCCGGCGGCGCGCGCGAGGCCCATGTTCGTGAGGTCGTCCTCGCGCAGGTTGATCTCGGCCGGGCTGCCGGCGCCCTCGCAGATCACCACGTCGAAGCGGGCGCGCAGGTCGGCGAGCGCGTCCGCGACGATCGGCTTCAGCTCGCGCTTGAGCTGCTGGTAGGAGCGCGCGTCGGCGTCGGCGTACGGCTTCCCCATCACGATCACCTGGCTGTGGCGCTCGCCCGAGGGCTTGATCAGGATCGGGTTCATCGCGGCCTCGGTCTCGAGCCCGCAGGCGGCGGCCTGGGCCGCCTGGGCGCGACCGATCTCGCTGCCGTCGTGCGCGACGACCGAGTTCAGCGCCATGTTCTGCGCCTTGAACGGCGCGACGCGCACGCCCTGGCGCGCGAGCCAGCGGCAGATCCCGGTCGTGACGACCGACTTGCCGGCGTCGGAGTGGGTGCCCGCGACGAGCAGCGCGCCGTTCATCGGGTCGCCCGTCTGCCGAGCGCGGCGCGCAGCGCGGAGCTCGCGGCGGCCGCGGCGAGGCTCACCGCGAGCGAGAGTCGCGCCGCGCGGGCGACGTCGGCCGCTTGCGGAGGACGGCCGTCGCCGAGGGTCGGGCGCTCCTCGGCGACGCCGCCATAGGCGAGCGGGCCGCCGAGCTGGAGGTCGAGCGCGCCGGCGAACGCGGCCTCCATGCGGCCGGCGTTCGGACTCGGGTGGGCAGCGCCGTCGCGGCGGACGACCCGGGCGGTCGCGCGCGGCGAGCCGCCGACGAGCGGCGCGCAGGCGACCGTCAGCAGCGCGCCCGCGCGGGCCGCCGGCCAGTTGAGGGCGTCGTCGAGCTTCGCGGCGGCCCAGCCGAAGCGGAGGTAGCGGTCGCTGCGGTGGCCGACCATCGCGTCGAGCGTGTTGGCGGCGCGGTAGGCGGCGACCCCGGCGGGCCCGGCGAGCGCGCCCCATACGAGCACGCCGACTACCGCGTCACTCGTGTTCTCGGCGACCGACTCGACGACCGCGCGGGCAAGTCCGTCGCCGTCGAGCGCGGCCGCGTCGCGACCGGCGAGGGCGGGCAGCGCGGCGCGTGCGGCGGGCAGGTCGTCACGCTCGACGTGGCCGGCGACGCGGCGCGCCTCGCGCACGAGCGAGCGGCCGCCGAGCGCGCTCCAGACGACCGCGGCGAACGCGACGTCGCGGCCGCGGCTGCCGCCGAGCCGTCCCGCGAGGCGGGCGAGCGTCTCGCCCGCGAGGGCCGCGGCAGCGACCAGCACGACCGCGAAGGCCGCGCCGCGGCGGCGGGTGGGCGCGTAGGCGACGCGTTCGAGCGCGAGCGCGGCGCGGCCGAAGCCGGCGACCGGGTGGAAGCGGCGCGGGTCCCCGACGGCGAGGTCGAGCGCCCAGCCGGCCGCCAGCGGGAGGCCGCTCACGCGTCCGCCTCGGGGTCGGCGTCGGCGTCGGCGTCGGCGAGCGCCGCATTGACGCGGGAGACGGTCCAGCGGCCGTCGTGGGCGTGCAGCTCGGTGAGGGCGAGCGGGGCGACGTCGACCCGCCAGAAGGCTTCGAGCGGCGCGCCGAGCGCGTGGACGACGGCCGCCTTGACGACGCCGCCGTGGGTGATCGCGACGGTCGCGCCGTCGCCGCTCGCCTCGCGCCCCAGCCACGCGGCGATCCGCGCGACGAAGGCGCGCTGGCTCTCCCCGCCGTGGGGCGCGGCGTCGGGGTCGCTCATCCAGGCGCCGACCTCGTCGGGCCGCTCGGCGTGGACGTCCTGGAGGGTGCGGCCGGCCCAGTCGCCGAAGTCGCATTCGGCGATCGCCGGCTCGGGAGTGAGGTCGTCGAGCTGGGCGGCAGCAGCCGTCTGGCGACAGCGCAGCGCGGGGCTGACGAGGACCGTCGCCCGGTGGGGGAGCGCCGCGCGCAGGCGAGCGGCAGCTTCCGCGCCGCGCTCCTCGATCGGCTCGTCGGCGGGGAAGGCGGCGGTGCGGGTGGCGCTCGTCGCGGCGTGACGCACGAGCAACAGCCGTCTCACGGGACCAGCAAGCGGGACGTCGGCATCGTACGACCTCCTCGGGATCCGGCGTCCCGAACGTGGAAGGGTTCGCGGCGGCGGAGTGCCTGACTTCCGGCGCTGTGCCGGTCACAGTGGCGCGACCGTCCCGGAATCCCACCGGGTTCCTCGCGCCGCCACGCTGAAGGGGGCATCGTAGCGGCTCCCCGATCAGGTCTACTGTTCCGCTCGTGCGCGTCGATCCGCAGACACCGCGGCCTCCCACCCCTGCGGGGTTCGACGCGTCGCGGGCGAGCGAGCGCGCCGCCGACCCGACCGGCTGGCGCTTCTCAGCCGCCGAGCGCGCCTCGGTCTACAAGGTGATCGCCGACCGGCGCGACGTCCGCCGCTTCCGCCCCGACCCCGTTCCCGAGGACGTGCTGGAGCGGATCCTGGCGGCCGCGCACCAAGCGCCGTCGGTCGGGCTGATGCAGCCGTGGCGGCTGATCGTCGTGCGGTCGACGGAGACGAAGCTTGGGATGCGCCGGCTCGCGCAGCGCGAGCGGCTGCGCCAGGCCGACCGCTTCGACGAGCGCACCGCGCACTTCCTCGACCAGAAGGTCGAGGGGGTCGTCGAGGCGCCGCTCGGGATCTGCGTCTGCTGCGACCACGGCGAGCCGGGCACGGAGGTGCTCGGGCGGGGGACGATCCCCGAGACCGACGTCTACAGCGCCGCGTGCGCGATCGAGAACCTGTGGCTGGCGGCGCGCGCGGAGGGGCTCGGGATCGGCTGGGTGTCCTTCTACCGGCCGGACGACCTGCGATCGCTGCTGGGGATTCCCGAGCGCGTCGACCCGATGGCGTGGCTGTGCGTCGGCTGGCCCGACGAGCGGCCGGTGCGGCCGGGGCTGGAGGCGGCAGGGTGGGCTTCTCGGGTGGCGGTGGAGGACGTCGTGATGGAGGAGCGCTGGTCGTCGGCTTCGCCTCTGCCAGCGGCCTCGCCGCCGGCCGCCTGGCCCGACCGCGGCGCCGCGATTGCCGCGCGCGACCGGATGGACGAGCTCGTGAAGCCGGCCGGGAGCCTCGGGGTGCTGGAGCCGCTGGTCGAGCGCTGGGCGGCGATCACCGGGGGGGCGCCGCCGTCGCCGCTGCGGGCCGGGGTGCTCGTGTGCGCCGCGGACCACGGGCACGTCGTGCATGGGACGAGCCTGTTCGACGCGGCCGTCTCGGCGCAGGTGACGGCGGCAGCCGCGCGCGGACAGAGCGCGGTCGGGGTGCTGGCGGCGCGGGGCGGCCACGAGCTGCTGATCGCCGACCTCGGCCTGTGTTCTGCGACCCCGGAGGGGGTGCGGTCGGCGAAGGTCGCGACCGGAAGCGCCGACATGCTGATGGAGCCGGCGCTTCGCGAGGGGCAGCTCGATGCCGCTCTGGCGGCCGGCGCCGCGCTCTGCGGGGAGATGGCCGGGCGGGGGGTCGACTGCCTCGTGCTGGGAGAGATCGGAATCGGCAACACGACGACGACCGCCGCGCTCGTCGGGGCGCTGCTCGGCGTCGGGGCGGAGCGGACGGTCGGACGCGGCACCGGGATGGACGCGGCCGGGCTGGAGCGCAAGCGGGCGACGGTGGCCGGAGCGTTGGCGCGGGCGCGGGGTGGCGCGGGCGCGGGCGACGCCGCCGGCAACATGGCCGGCCCGCCCAGCGCGGCCGGCCCTTCCCCCACCCCCCTCCCCGCCCGCGACGCCCTGCGGGAGGTCGGCGGGCTGGAGCTGGCGGCGCTCGCCGGGGCCGCGATCGAGGCAGCGCGGCGGAGGCTGCCGGTCGTGCTCGACGGCTACGCGACGGCGGCCGCCGCGCTCGCCGCCGTCGGCCTCGACGCGCGCGTCGCGGAGGTGCTGGTCGCGAGCCACCGGTCGGCGGAGCCGGGCCACGCGCTCGTGCTCGCGGAGCTGGGGCTGGAGCCGCTGCTCGACCTGCGGGCGCGACTCGGGGAGGCGTCGGGGGCGCTGCTGGCGCTGCCGGTGATCGAGGCGGCCGGGGCGCTGCACCGCGAGATGGGGACGTTCGCCGAGTCGGGCGTCGACGGGCCGCGGTGAGCGCGACGCCGCGCGCATCGGCGGCGGGCCGGATCGCGCGCGGGGTGACGCGCGTGCCGTCCGACGTGGCGCACGCGCTGGCGTTCCTGACGATCGTCCCGCTGCCGGGCGCGCTGCTGCGACGCGGCAGCTTCGCCGCCGCGGTGGCGTGGTTCCCGCTCGTCGGAGCGCTCGTGGGAGCGCTCGCGGGCGGGCTGCGGGAGGCGTTCGACCCGCTGCTGGGAGCGACGGCGGCGACGGTGCTGGCGGTCGCCGGCCTCGTGGTCGTGACCGGCGGACTGCATCAGGACGGGCTCGCCGACAGCGCCGACGGCCTCGGCGTGCGGGGCGACCGCGAGCGCCGCCTGGCAGTGATGCGCGACTCCGCGATCGGCGTGTTCGGAGCGCTCGCGCTGATCGGCTGGGCGCTGCTGCTGGTGAGCGCGCTGGCGGCGATCGACGCGACGCAGGCGCTGCGAGCGCTGATCGCGGCGGGAGCGCTGGCACGAGCGGCGGCGCTGATCCACGGCGCGGCGACACCGCCGGCGCGCCCGGAGGGCCTGGGAGCCGGCTTCACGGTCAGCCGCCCAGCGCTCGGGTTCGGCTGCATCACCGCGGCGATCGCGTCAGTCGCGGCGGCCGGCCCATGGCGAGGCCTGGCATCAATCGCAACAGCGCTCGCGGTCGCGCTGCTCTCAACGGCCTGGGCCCGCCGAGCCGTCGGCGGCCGTACCGGCGACACGCTCGGAGCGACGATCGCACTGACGGAGCTGGCGGTCTGCCTGGTGTTGGCGGGGACGTGGGGTGGGTGAGGGAGACGCTGGTCAGGCGTCGTCGAGCGAGCGACGGACGTCGGAGAGCTTGCGGTAGAGCCGCAACGGGTTCTCGGGCGCGTCGATGAAGCCCCAGCGCCGGTAGAACGCCGCAGCCTGCTCGTCGATCGCATCGACCACGACGAGTCGCGCGGCGGCGGTGTCGCTGATGCGGACCGCCATCCGCAGCGCCTCGGCGAGGAGGCGGCTCCCGAGCCGCTCCCGCTGGCGTGTCCGGTCGACGGCGAGACGGGCGATCAAGATCGTCGGCAGCGGATGCCCCGGCATGCCGCGGGCGTACCGCTTTGGGGCGTCCTCGCGGCGAACCGACCCCGTCGTGAGGCTGAGGTAGGCGACGACTCGCCCCGCCTGTACGACGACGTAGGTGCGAGCGAGATCGGCCCGTTGGCTGGCGAGCGCATGTCTGACCAGCCAGGCGTCGAGCTGCTCGTTGCCGCAGTCGAAGCCGGCAAGCCGGTGCTCCTCGCCGAGGAGGACGAGCTGGAGGTCGGGCACGCCGCGCTCAGGCGGCGTCGATGCGAGGGAGCCGGAACAGCTCCGTCAGCTCGGGAACCGGCTCGCCCGGGGTGTCGAGCGCCGCCGTGAGGCGAGCGAACTCGCGATTGCTCATCACGAGATGCTGCCGTTCATCGATCAGGGTCCGCGCCCGCTCCTGGGCGGCCTCCAGCAGGAAGGCCGTGACGGTCTGCCCGCTCAGGCTTGCGGCCTCGCGAATCAGCGCATCCTGCTCGTCGGAGACGCGGACGTCGATGCGGCGGGGGCGGGAGGGAGAGACAGCCACTGTCCGGACAGTGTACACACGGTCATGGCGGTGGCTTCACTCGCTGCGACGCTCGTATGCCAGCCGCACGAGCCGCTCGGCCTCACTGAGCTGGTCGGTGTTCGCGAGGGCGTACTCGATGTCTCCCATCCCGAAATGACCGATCTCGCTCACGTCGCGCATGACATCGCCGGTCCAAGGTCGGATGCTCGCCGCGTCGAGTGCCAGAAAGAGGAGCACGCGGCGCTGTTGAAACTCCGCCGTCAGGAACGATCGTCTGCCGCGGAAGTAGCCGATGTACTGCTTCCTGATCCGGCGTGACACGTCGGGTCCGAGCGCCGTCGCGATGGCATTCACCTCTCTGAACAGCTCGACGATCAGCGCGCTTCTGTTGCCGAGATGATGATCGACCGAATACTCCTGCCCGCGGGGTGGGGCGGGAGGCCCGGCCGCCACTTTCAGGCGTGGTCCGTTTTGGATCGCCTCAGGCTGTGGCGGAGCGTCCCAGATGCGCGCGAGACTTCGTTTCAGAGCATCGTCCGACACGGATGGATGACCCAGCGCCGCGCCGATCTGATCGAGCAGCAGGCGGGGCGGATCGGTCGCGAGTGCCGCGAGTGCCGCACGCACGCGGCCATCCGTGAACACCCGGTCCCCGTACTGGTCGAGC
>JAATFK010000462.1 GCA_015655225.1 Solirubrobacterales bacterium
CCAGTAGGCGGTGATGTTGCCGGCGTTGCCGACCGGGATGCAGAGCGCGTCGATCTCGTCCAGCTCCTCGATGATCTCGAACGCGGCGGTCTTCTGGCCTTCGAGGCGGTATCTGTTGACCGAGTTGACGAGGGCGATCGGGTGGCGCTCGACGAGCTCGCGGACGAGCGTCAGCGCCTGGTCGAAGTTGCCCCGGATCACGATCACGCGGGCGCCGTGCATCAGTGCCTGGGCGAGCTTGCCGGTTGCGATCTTGCCCTCGGGGACGAGCACCGCGCAGCGCAGCCCGGCGCGGGCGGCGTAGGCGGCGGCGCTCGCGGAGGTGTTCCCGGTCGAGGCGCAGATGACCGCCTCCGCGCCCTCTCTCACGGCGGCCGAGACGGCGCAGGTCATGCCACGGTCCTTGAAGGAGCCGGTCGGGTTGAGCCCTTCGTACTTGAGCCAGACGTCCGCCTGCACGCGCTCGGACAGGCGCGGCGCGTGGATCAGGGGCGTCGAGCCCTCGCCGAGGCTCACGACCGGATCCCCCGGCGCGAACGGCAGGCGGTCGCGGTAGCGCTCGATCAGGCCGAAGGGCGTCATTGGGTGAAATCCTCTTCTATGACGCGGATCGCGCGCGGCGCGGTCCGCATGGCGGGCAGGTCGGCGAATTGCTCGAGCGCCGCGAAGAAGCGCGACTCGAGCACAGGATGGACGACCATCACGAGGCGCGCGTTGTGCCCGAGCCCCTTCTGCACGACCGACTTGACGGAGATCCCGTGCGTGCCGAGCACGCCCGTCACCTGCGACAGGACGCCGGGCTCGTCGACCACGTCGAGGTGCAGGTAGAAGGCCGAGACGACGTCGGAGACGATCGGCAGGCGCTCGCTCGTCTCCGGCGTCGAGGCGGGCGGGATCATCGCCGAGATCACGTCGCCGAGGACCGCGCTGGCGGTCTGCGGGCCGCCGGCGCCCGGTCCCGACATCGTGATCTCGGTGATCGACTCCGACTCGACCGTGACGGCGTTGAACGGGCCGTCGATCGACGCGAGCGGGTGGCGCGAGTAGAGGAAGGCCGGGTGGACGCGGACCGAGAGGCCGCCGTCGACGCGCTCGGCGGTCCCGATCAGCTTCAGGCCGAGGCCGAGGTCGCGCGCGTGCTCGAGGTCGTCGGGGCCGATCCGCTCGATCCCCTCGCAGACGACCTGGTCGAGATGGACGGGGGTGTCGAAGGCGAGCCGAGCGAGGATCGCCATCTTCGCGGCGGCGTCGCGGCCGCTGACGTCGTCGGTCGGGTCGGCCTCCGCGTAGCCGAGCCGCTGCGCCTCGGTGAGCGCCTGCTCGTAGCTCGCGTGCGTGCGGGCCATCTCGCTGAGGATGAAGTTGGTCGTCCCGTTGACGATCCCGTGGATCCGCTCGATGTGCGCGGCCGCGAGCGACTCGGTCAGCACCCGGATGACCGGGACGACGCCGGCGACCGCCGCCTCGAAGCGCAGCTGGACGCCCTCCTCGCGGGCGAGCGCCCACAGCTCCTCGCCGTGCTGGGAGAGCAGCTGCTTGTTGGCCGTCACGACGTGGCGGCCGGCGCGGATCGCGCGCGTCACCCACGCGCGGGCCGGCTCGATCCCGCCGATCAGCTCGACGATCAGGTCGCTCTGCTCCAGCAGCGCGTCGAAGTCGCCGCGCGAGCGCGTCACGACCCCGACCACCCCGGGCCGCAGGCCGGTGATCGCGGCGATCCGCTCGGCGCGTCTGGGCAGCAGCTCGGCGAACGCCGCGCCGACCGTCCCGTGTCCGAGCAGGCCGATCCGGAAGCGGCCGTCAGCCGACGTCACGGGCTGCCAGGTCGTCGTAGGTCTCGCGTCGCACGACGACGCGGGCGTCGCCGTCCTTGCAGAAGATCACGGGCGGCCGGGGGATGCCGTTGTAGTTGTTGGCCATCGCGTGGCCGTAGGCGCCGGTCGCCGGCGTGACGAGCACGTCGCCCGGCTTCGGGTCGTCGAGCGGGACGTCGCGGACGATCACGTCGCCCGACTCGCAGTGCTTGCCGGCGACGTGCGCGCGCTCGCCGGTGCCAGCGGCGGCCGGGCGGTCGGCGAACAGCGCCTCGTAGACCGAGCCGTAGAGCATCGGGCGCAGGTTGTCGGACATGCCGCCGTCGACGCCGACCCAGGTCGAGACGTTGCGCTTGACGGTCTCGACCGTGTAGAGCGTGACGGTCGAGTTGGCGACCAGCGAGCGGCCCGGCTCCAGCAGCAGCTTGCGGTCGCGGCCGACCAGCTCGTGCAGCGCGCGCACGTTCTCCTCGACGTAGGACTCGATCGAGGGCGGCTCCTGCGCGGCCGTGTACGCGACCCCGAGACCGCCGCCGAAGTTGTAGACGGGGAAGTCGCCGAGCGCGGCGAGCACCTCGGCGGCGGGCCGGTAGGCGTCGAGCGCCAGCAGCTGCGAGCCGACGTGCATGTGCAGGCCGACGAGGTCGAGCGAGGCGGAGTCGTTCAGGCGGGCGATCGCGACGCGCGCGTCGTCGACGCCGAAGCCGAACTTCGAGTCGGCCTGGCCGGTCGAGATCTTGTCGTGGGTCTCGCCCCGGACGCCCGGGGTGACGCGGATCAGGACGCGCTGGACCACGCCGCGCTCGGCCGCGATCCGCTCCAGCCGGTCGACGTCCGCGAAGCCGTCGAGGACGACGTGGCCGACGCCGGCGTCGAGCGCCTGCCGCAGCTCGGCGGCCGACTTGGCGTTGCCGTGGAGGTAGATGCGGGCGGGGTCGAAGCCGCCGCGCAGCGCGAGCGCCAGCTCGCCGCCGGAGGCGACGTCGCACGAGAGCCCTTCCTCCGCCAGCAGCCGGTAGACGGCGGTGCAGGGGAAGGCCTTCGAGGCGAACAGCACGTCGAAGTCGTCGTGGCGGGCCTTGAGCGCGTCGACGTACGCACGGGCTCGCGTGCGCAGGTCGTCCTCGGCGACGATGAACGCGGGCGTGCCGAACTCGCGGGCCAGCTCGACGGCGTCGCAGCCGCCGACCTCGAGGTGACCGGCCGCGTTGACGCGGCTGCCGAGCGGGAAGGCGTGGGAGAGCTGATGGACGACGGACATGGCCGCGTGATTATGCCGACTGCGGGTCGGCGACCGGCGACCAACCGGTGATCGGCCGGCGCGCGCTCAGGCCGCCGCGGGGCGCGTGCGCCCGCCGGAGGCACGCGCGACGGGCTCCTGCGCCGGGCGCAGGCTGCCGTAGCGGCGCAGCATCACGACGAGGAAGACGATCCCGAGGACGATCTCGATCAGGCTGTCGACCTGGGCGCCGGTCATGAAGCCGACGACCGAGCCGTTGCGGCGCCAGAACTCGATGATGAAGCGCTCGATGCCGGCGCCGATCAGGTAGAAGCCGAACAGCGTCCCGGTCCGGAAGTGGTCGCGCAGACGCCACAGGACGAGCGCGAAGACGCCCATCGTGACGGTCTCGAAGAGCGGCGTCGGGAGCGCTCTGACGCCGGGGGGCGTCAGCACCTCGCCGTGGCGGTAGGGCATCGCCCACGGCACGGTCGACGCCGTCCCGTAGTCGCCGTCGCCGGAGACCTGGCAGCCGATCCGCCCGATCGCGTAGCCGAGCGGGAGCCCGACGGCGGCCATGTCGAGCAGCTGCATCGAGAGGAAGTCGCGCCAGCGCGCCCACGCGAGGACGAAGACGACGCCGCCGAGCAGGCCGCCGTACCAGACCAGTCCGGACCCGGAGAAGATGTTTCCCAGCAGGTCGCCCTTCACCTGGCTGTAGTTCTGGACGATGAAGTAGACGCGCGCGCCGACGAGGCCGCCGACGAGCGCCGCGAAGAGGATCTCGTAGGACCAGTCGACCGGCTTGCCGATCTCTCTCAGGCGGCGGGCGACGAGCGCGGCCCACGCGAGGAAGTTCAGCGCGAAGAAGATCCCGAAGGTCTGGAGGTGCAGTCCGAAGATGTCGATCTGCTTCAGCACGGGCTGGAGCCTAGAGGTTTGGGGGACTCGGCTGCCCGGACAGGATCTCGGCGTGGCCGCCTCGTCATCCCGGCGGCGGAGGAGCGTCGCGCTCTCCGCCGGCCTCGCGCTCCTGCTGCTCGCCGTGTCGTCTGTCGGTGCGGCGTTGGCCTCGGCGCCGGTGCGGCGCGTGACGCCGGCGATCGTCGGCGGGACGCCCGCCACGATCCAGCAGGTCCCCTACCAGGTGTTCGTCTCCGCGACGACGCCCGACGAGAGCTGCGGCGGCTCGATCCTCGACGCCACGCACGTGCTGACGGCCGCGCACTGCGTCGACCCCGAGGGGACCACGACGCCGCGGCCGCCGACGGCGTTCCTCGTCCTCGCCGGCTTCTCCAACGTGAACACGTACACGCCGGGCAGAGCGCCGCCGGCCGGGACGCAGGTCGTCGGGGTCGCGAGCGTGCGCGTCCACCCCGGCTACGTCGAGCACCCGCAGACCGACGACGTCGCGGTGCTGACGCTCGCCGCCACACTCGCGCTCGGCGCGATCGGCTGCGGCAGCAACTCGGACACGCCGTCCGGTACCACGTCGGACAGCGCATCCAGCACGACGCCCGCAGCCACCACGAGAGAGAAGCCGCCGAAGGAACCGTTCGCGCGGCAGGTGTTCGACGCGTGCCAGCAGCGCGAAGCGGAACTCAGAGCATTCGAGCAGAGAGCCGAAAAGACGAAGCCGAGAGGCGAAATAGGCGACCTTGCGCGAGCGCTGCCGCCGATCGAGGCCGCTCGTCTCGACGCCTTCGAAGCGATCAGCGCTCCGGCGCCGCTTCAGAGCAGATTCGACCAGCTCAAGGCGGCGTTGCGCACGCGACGGGACGTGCTCGCGAAGTGGGCGGAAGACAACCCGACGGGCACG